>JAURNB010000053.1 GCA_030830415.1 Acidimicrobiales bacterium
GCGCACGTGACAAAGTGGCACCAAGACCGCGCTGCATGGTGAACATTGCGCCAGAAATTTTTACAGCACGCTCGTTATCGAGAATGCCCAATGCTGCTCCTATTTCCCAGTGCGGCACTTTTTGGTGATCTGCGAATTGCGTGGGCAAATGATGTGGCCCGGAAACCAGCGGGTTGTCGTGGTCGCTTGCACCATTGGGAGCATCGGGGTGCGGCAGGTTCGGAATGCGCAACAACACATCTCGTAATGCCAGCTCCACTTGTTCAGTTTCTGCAGCCAACCCAGTTTCAGTGTCGCCAAGGGCGCGGCTTTTGGCCATCACATCTTCAGCAGCCGCGGTGTCGCCAGCCTTACGTAGCGCACCCACCTCTTTAGAGAGGCCATTTACTTGCTGGCGTAGCGCATCGCGCTCAAGCATGATGTCGCGCAAGCGGGCATCGAGTTCTATGGCGTGCTCAAGTTGTTCCAGCAGGTCGGGCTTGCCACGCCGGGCAAGGGCCGCACGCACCACAGCAGGGTCATTACGTAAAAGGCGAACATCAATCACAGAAGGGCAAGGTTAGCGGTGACTGCATTGCCTACGCTGTAGATATGAGTGCTGTTGTCGTAGAAAACCTCACAATTCGCTATGGGGACTTTGTGGCCGTCAACGACGTCTCATTCCAGGCCGAGTTTGGCGAGGTGACCGCAATTCTCGGGCCCAACGGGGCGGGCAAAACCTCCACCATCGAAACCTGCGAGGGCTATCGCGCTCCCACCATCGGATCAGTACAAGTACTGCAGAAAAACCCATTCACCGATCGCACAGCGGTACACAGCGAAGTGGGAGTGATGCTTCAAGAAGGGGGCGTTTACCCCAGTGCACGTGTGTTTGAAACCATTACTCAATACTGCGCCCTCTACAACCGCGGGGTTGACCCCGCAACGCTCCTTGCCGCAGTCGACTTGGAATCCAAAGCTTCTTCTACCTGGCGTCGTCTTTCTGGTGGCGAGAAGCAACGCATGCTGTTGGCACTCGCCCTTGCTGCCCGCCCCCGCGTGGCCTTTCTCGATGAACCCACTTCGGGTGTTGACATCAATGGCCGCGATGCCATTCGCTTCATTATTAATGACTTGGCCGCCAATGGCACAGCGGTGGTTCTTGCTACACATGAACTTGATGAAGCAGAGCGCTTAGCGCAACGTGTTGTTTTCTTTCATCAAGGAAAAATTGTGGCTAACGCTCCATTGGCCATCATGCGTTCAGCACAACACGAACTTCGCTTTTCCTCATCTCCTGCTTTGAATGTGCAAGAACTGTCTGCGCACATTGGTCTTCAAGTTGCCATTATTCAAGATCACTACGTTGTTCGTTTTGAAAATGCCGACTCTGCATTTTCTTCCGAACTTGTGCAACGAGTGTCTACATGGCTGAACGACAAACAATTACCGCTCAACAATTTATCTATTGGCGCACAACGCCTTGAAGATATTTTCCGCAACCTCACTGGTGGTACACAATGACCGCGCTCACTACTCAACTACAAGCAGAAATGAATGTGGTGCGTCGCAATGGCGAGCAACTGCTTGTTACCTTAGGAATACCCCTGCTTTTATTGGGGTTTTTCAGCGTGGTCGATGTTCTCCCCACCAATGAAAAAGATCCTGTCAACTTCTTGGTTCCAGGAATTCTCGCTCTTGCAGTAATGAGCACCTCAATGGTGAGTCTTGGCATCGCAACCGGGTTCGAACGTAACTATCTCGTTCTCAAACGTTTAGCAGCAACACCTCTTGGCACTACACGCCTCATTGCAGCAAAAACGCTTTCCATTGCAGTTGTCGAAGCAGTGCAAATGATTCTACTCATTTCGCTGGGTTTCCTTCTTGGGTGGTCGCCTCAACAGGCCAACTGGCTACTTGCTCTGTGCGCTGTTGTGCTTGGCACTTTTGCCTTTGCAGGAATTGGTCTCTTTCTCGCAGGAAATTTACGCGGTGAAGTAAACCTTGCCGCCACAAATGGTTTGTACCTCGTCTTGCTTCTCATTGGCGGCATCGTTTTTCCACTAGACAAATTGCCAGGTGCACTCAGTGCCATCAGTCGCTGTTTGCCCACCTCAGCATTGAGCGATGTATTACGCGATGCATTGATGTCGGCCGGAGAACACACCACGTCGTCATGGATTGTGCTTGTGGTGTGGGCAATTGCTGCCCCATTATTGGCAGCAAAAACTTTTAAGTGGAACTAAGCCTTGGAATTCCGTACTGCTAAGAAGTGAAACTCTAAAGCCGACACCATGTCGATATAAACAAGTTCACTGCGCTCGGCACGAGATGTTTCCCACCACGTAATGCGCATGACCAATACGGTAAGGAATGCCAATACCGCTGCATCGGTCAGCGCTACGTGGCTGAGTTTCCATAACCCGCTAAATGACTTACCGGGGTTCTGTTGCCAAAACCACAAGAAGTTGGCACTCGCCTGCTGGTTCTGCAGGTACAGAGCAAATGGACCAATGACCTGCGACAACGCCAACCATGTGAGCAAAATAGGCAAAAACATTGCACCCGCGCGAATAACTTGCAACAAGCGTGGGGTCTCAGAGCGATACGGAAGAATTTGCTCAATGTTGACACTGGCCCATTCGCCAGAATTTCGACCATTGCGTAGGTCGTCAACAAAGCGCGACGCACTTGTGCCCAACGACTTCGTTTGCTTCGATACTTTGATCCACTTATCAACAGCGATCACCGCATCTGCTTGTGTTTCTTCAATAATTGGCATATCCCCTACTTTGTGCAGTCTTCTTCAAGTTGCGGACCGCTATATAACAAATACACGACAAGTAAATATGATCCGGCGCCGCCAATTGCTTGTTGCTCGCCGTTCACTGCTGCGGCCTTACTACCAATTGCTCGCATTTCTACTGCACGCAACATTGGTGTGCTCTTGCGCAAAGCAGGCTGCAGGTTCTTCGCTCTGTTACTTCCATCGCCTGGACCCTCATTGCCTGAGAAACCACCCATCACAATGACAAAGCCTGGTTTGGCAGTATCGGGAGCCCAGCCTCTGCGAGTTATTTCCTCGCCCACTGCAGCTTCTATTTGCTTGCCACCCACTTCGGGCGACAAATTGCTTTCGGGCCTTATTACAAATTCAGTACAACTGAGTTGAAAGGTTTTTGTACTCGCCACTGTGGTTGAAGTTGCAGCTTGTGCTGCAGGAGACGGCGACGACGACGTAACAATTGCCGAACCCAAACCAACAAGAGTCAATGCCAAAAACAAGTCGGCATAGATCCAGCCAGCACCATCTTCACCTGAATGGCGACGGCGCGATAAAAGTCGACGAGACACGGAGACGAGTCTAGTTAGATCAACTGTTTACGACGGCGACGGACCGATGTTGGCAACCACAAGCCAATAAAAACAGCTATTGAAATAGGTATAACGAGTAACACACGCGATACCCACCACTGATCGGCAGGAACACCCACGTCAAGACCAAACTCGAACTTGGCTTCTTTTTTGGCTTGGTCAACACCGACTAGCACGACGTGATGCAAACCATCTTTCAACGATTTCGGCACCCGCAAGGAGGTGCGTAACAGGCCATCAGCGTCGACCGTGAGTTTGGCGAGCCGTTGTGGCTGCGAGAACATCCACACTGTGACTTGTGTGCCTGGTGCGAAGCCTTTCGCGTCGAGGCGGAACATGTCTTCACGGGCGAGTTCCAGCACACCATCGGTGCGTAGTGGAATCACACTGCCATCGGCATTTACACCAGCGAAAGTGACGGTGAACTCGCCTGAATTAAAGATCAGTTGGTTATTCACGCGTGTCGTAGTGGCTTTAACCGTCTTACCACCAATGGTTGCTGCGCCTTGAGCAGAAGCTGTGTTCACTAGTTCAGGTGCGGGTTGAAGCTCTGAACTGCTAGCTGGCACCGTGGTGGAAGTGGTTGTGGTTGTGGTTGTGGTCGTAGGTGTCGTGGTTGTTGTTGATACTGAAGTTTTCTTCCCATTTTTGCCTGCCACCACTGTGGTTGTAGTTGTGGCTGGCGTGATGGTGGTGGTTGTTGTTTCACCAGAAACAGTAGGAACAGCAATCTGACCAGCAGTAAAAGTGAACTCGGTTGTTATTACTTGATCCGGATACGTATCATCACCTTGTTTTGTGGTGGTCACTGTGCATGAGCCCGAAGTAGAAGCAATAAGTTTTCCGTTAGTAATGACACACTTTGCAGTGCCCGGCGATAACACCACGTAAGTGACCGCACCAGTTCCTGAACCGCCAGTGAAACTCAACATAATTTCCGTGCCTGCAGTACCTGTTGTAGGAGTCGACAGTTGACCCGAAATCGGAATCGCTTTACCGAATGACAACGTGAAAGATTCTGATGTTGATAAATAGTAAGTATCAGCAGCCTTAGTAACAGTAAGTAAGCATGTGCCAACAGTGCGTGCAGTCACTACTCCTGAGGTGAGAGCACAGTTCGCGGTACCAGTTGTTACACCATAGGTAACTGCACCGGATCCTGAACCACCACTACTCGACACAATGATGCCGGTGAAGATGTCGCCAGTAACGGTAGAAACATTGAGTGCTGCTTGGGTTTGTCGAGCAAAAGTAACAGTTGTGGCTGTTGACGATTGCACAATATAGTTCGTACTCGCTGCACGAGTGGCGGTCACCGTGCAGGTTCCTGGTGCGGTCGCACTCAGCAAGTTGCTACTCGAAATAGAACACCCGGCAGTACCAGCAGCGGTCACCACGTAAGACAATGCACCGCCACCAGAACCACCAGTGGCTGCCAATGTGAGAGCAGTGCCATACGTGCCAGAAGTAGAAGACAGCACCAAGCTTGCTTGCGATGCCAGAGCAACTGTTTTATTCAATGCACTTGAAGTTGACCCTGAATAGGTGCCCGATGCAGTAGGAGTCAATACTGCAGTGAGCGCGACAGAACCAACGCTGCTCGGCACCCAATCACATATTGCCGTTGAAGTTGCTGTTACCGCACCGCAACCACTGATGGTTGTGGTACCTGCTTTGAAGTTCACTGTTCCAGCTTGAGAAGTAGTTGCAGTAATGCGATTCGTTACTCCATAAGTAGGAGTGGCATCTGCAAGAGCAATGCTCACCGTCGTAGTTGCACTGGCAATCGCGATGGTGAAGTTTGCTGTGGAAACGCTCACGGGCCGCGAGTCGGTCATGGTGACACTAAAAATCTGAGAACCTGAAACCGTTGGTGTTCCTGAAATAACCCCAGTTGACGTGTTGAAATTGAGCCCCGCAACCAAAGTTCCGGTGAGAGCGTAAGTAAGAGGAGCAACACCACCAGAACCTGCAACGGTCAATGAGTAAGCGCTGTTTGCTGTTCCCGACAGACCACTCGTTGGAGTAGAAATTGCCAGGTTAGGAGGGTTTGTTGTTACAGATGCCTGTGCACTTTCTGCAGAGTTGTTGTAATTCACACCGGCATCACCGATTGCTGTGACAGTTATTTTGTATGCGGTGTTATGAGCAATTGCGCTATATGTCGATGCTGTAATAGTGGTCGATGTTCCCGTCACGCTGGTTTTCGTGCCGAGCACACTTGCCCCTGCGGCGTTATAAATCTTTACTGTGTATGAAGATGCGCCGGCACTTGCATCCCAAGAAACGTCAATAGATTTTTCTGTCAAAGTGTTAGCTGACGCCACAACTGACGTTGGAGTGCTGAGCGTTACTGCAGGCGCAAGAACAGATACCGCAGCAACTGAGTTTGTTGTGGTGTTGTTGCCGAGTGCACCGTACGCATTTCTTCCCCAGCACTTCACCGTGGTATCGCTGAGTACTGCACATGAGTGGTAATA
>JAURNB010000054.1 GCA_030830415.1 Acidimicrobiales bacterium
AAATCTTCTTGTTCTTCTCTCAAGAACGGAAGAAAGCCAAGTGCAATAGGGCCAGCTGCGTCGTGTTCGTCGGTATAGCGACATTCAATACTGCTCAGCAACGCATGTACCTTGGCAGGCTCAACGCGAGCGAAGGCACCCTTCGTTGCAATGCCCTCATTGGCGTGAACGAAGAGCATTCCATCGGCACCTGCAATGTCGTGAAGAGGCGGCAGATCGTTTACTGCCACAGAAGTAGCAATGATTTTGCTCATTGCTGATTTCGCGTGCCAGAGAGCAGCTGTGTTAACCCTCCGCTGAGTTGACGGTGCTCGGCATCGCTGAACCCCGCCGTGCGAAGCATTGCGGTGAGTTCGGCTCGCGGTGGTAAATATGCCACGCTGCGTGGAAGGTAACGGTATGCATCTTTGTCGGAGAGCAGAGCTCCTATTTTTGGAACGATTTTTCCGAAGTAGATGTTATTTCCGAAGCGGATGATGGGGTTGTGAGGAACTCCCACATCGAGCAGAACAACGCGTCCACCTGGCTTGAGAACTCGGGCTATTTCAACAAAGAATGTTGGTAAATCAACAAGGTTGCGCAATGCGAATCCGCATATGACCGCATCTACCGACGACCCGGGAAATGGCAAACGCAAAATGTCGGCCTGCATCCGTGGTGCACCGGATCGGTCGTATGAAAGCATCCCATAAGAAAGATCAACAGAAATAGCTGTGTGACCTCGTTTCTGAATCGGAATGCAGAGGTCTCCAGTGCCGCTAGCAAGGTCGAGAACACGTGAGGGAGTTGACAGGTGCAGGGCTTCAATTGCAATTTTGCGCCATTTAGTGTCGAGGCGAAAGGTCATGACCCTATTCACAAAGTCATATCGTGATGCGATGGTATCGAACATTTCTCGCACGGCTTGTTGCTTTGCATCTCCCTCTGGAAGCGTTTCGCGTGCTTTATTGCGCTTAAATACCACATCTCAACACTACGACGGTTTCTAAGTTGTTGCACGGTTCTGCGAAGTGACAAGATGACATATCACGTGGGGAATTTACGATTTATGGGGTTCAAGAGATGATTGATTTTTCGTTTCCGGCTGAGGTAGAAGAGATTCGCCTGAAAGTACGCAATTTCATGGACACGGTTGTGCGACCTGCATGGGACGCAACCGATCAGAGCGACCGTAGTGCTGTGGTGAAAACGATTGTTGGTCTGCGCAAGCAGGCGCGCGACGAAGAGCATCTCTGGCTTCCCCATATGCCAGCAGAGTGGGGCGGCATGGGTCTTGGCTCCACAGCCATGGCGGCAGTGTCTGCGGAAGCTGCGAAAGTCAGTATTGGGCCATTCGTATTGAATGCTCAAGCTCCAGACGAAGGAAATCAACACACGCTGTTGCATTGGGGTACTCCAGAGCAAAAGGAAAAGTATCTTCGTCCGCTGTGTGAAGGAACAACACGTTCATGTTTTGCAATGACAGAGCCCGAGGTTGCTGGAAGCGATCCAACGCTCATTAAAACTTTTGCCTACCGTGACGGCGATGAGTGGGTCATCAATGGGCACAAGTGGTTTATTTCCGGAGCACGTGGTGCAAAGTTTGCATTGCTCATTGCCCGTACCGAGGAAGACCCCGATCTTCCTCAAGCAGCAAACTCGTGCTTCATTGTCGATTTGCCAAACCCGGCCTTCAGAATCGTGCGCGATATTCACACCATGTCGGGTGGTCATAACCACTGCGAAATTATGATTGAAGACCTGCGTGTTCCGGCAGAGAACATGCTTGGTGGACGTGGTCAAGGGCACCTACTTGGTCAGTACCGTTTGGGGCCTGCTCGTCTTGCACACTGCATGCGTTGGATTGGTCAGGCAGAAATCGCCCTCGACATGATGGTGAAACGGTCACTCGAGCGCTTCTCGCATGGCTCTTTGTTGGCAGAAAAGCAAGGCATCCAGTGGATGATCGCCGACTCGGCAATGGAGCTCTACCAGAGCAAGTTGATGGTTTTGCATGCGGCATACAAGTTGGAGAACAAGCTCGACTTCATCTCAGAAGTGTCTATGGCCAAGCATTTCGTGGCAAATAGCCTCTGGAAAATTACCGATCGTGCAATTCAAGTGCATGGAGCACTGGGTTACAGCACCGACACGCCTCTCGCCAATATGTTGACCCAAGCTCGTTGGAGCCGGTTCGCCGATGGCGCCGATGAAATTCATCAGATGCGCATTGCTCAACGCACCATTGCTGCTTACAAAGATTTTGGAAGCACCACTAAGGCAACCGGAGATCTTCCGCTCTAAAGTGACGTGTCAATAAACGCTAGGAACCTATGTACAGCAACGATGTCATTTTTGGAGTCTTCATGCCGCAGGGCTGGAAGATGGAGTTGTCTTCAATAGAAGGTGCCGAAGCAAAATGGCAAACCTCGGTCGATATTGCGTTGCGTGCAGAGGAACTCGGTTATCACTCCATTTGGGTGTACGACCATTTCCACAATGTGCCTCGTCCCGCGCATGAAGCGGTCTTTGAGTGCTGGACCACCATGGCCGCTATTTCACAGCGCACATCGCGCATCCGACTAGGACAAATGGTTGGCTGCAATGGTTATCGCGAACCAGGTTTGTTGGCAAAAATTACTTCCACAATCGACGTCATTTCTGGCGGTCGTTTGGAGTGGGGAATCGGTGCGGGCTGGTATGAAAATGAGTTCCGTGGTTATGGGTATTCGTTTCCTAAACCAAAAGACCGCA
The DNA here is from genome assembly GCA_030830415.1 of Acidimicrobiales bacterium. GTDB lineage: Bacteria > Actinomycetota > Acidimicrobiia > Acidimicrobiales > Ilumatobacteraceae > F1-20-MAGs119. The sequence goes on from JAURNB010000054.1 coordinate 2,734, forward strand.
TCGGAATGCTCAAAGAAAGCGTTGAAATTGTGAAGTCGATGTGGACCCAAACGGAAACCACATATGACGGCAACTATTACAAGCTTGTTCGCGCAAATTGTGATCCCAAGCCTTTGCAGTCGCCACACCCACCAATCTGGATTGGGGGAGGTGGAGAACAGCTCACACTGCGTGTGGTTGCGGAACATGCCGATTGTTCTAACTTTGGTGGAAGCCCCGCCGAATGGCAGCGCAAGCGAAGCATTTTGAAAGAGCATTGCGCAGCAGTTGGTCGTGACGAAGAAACCATTCGTAAAACATGGTCGCCTGAAGTGTTTATCCGTTCAACAGAAAAAGAGCTTGCTGAACGTACCACCGGTGGTTTGTGGGGCGAGCCAGTTGAGTCGTGGCGCGAAGGCAACTTGGTAGGAACGCCCGAGCAGGTAGCCGAAAAGATCAAGACATACGTTGACCTTGGTTGTACCGGCTTCATTCCATGGTGCGCCGATTATCCCGACACCGAGTCGATGGAGCGTTTAGCTACAGAAGTGATGCCCGAGTTCGTTACACGTAGTAGCGCAAAATAACTTCAGCTACGCAAGAAGGTTTTGCGGCGCCTTCACATTCGAAAACAATCTCGAGAGTGACTTGTGCGCCACCAGCGATTTCGTCAACATTCATGAGTTTTGCTCCTGCGCGAAGTTGTGCACCTACTGGTACAGGTGACATGAAACGAACTTTGTTTGCGCCGTAGTTCACGCCCATGGAAATGCCACTGACCGCAAAAATCTCGGGCAAGAGAACTGGCCCAAGTGACAACGTGAGGTATCCGTGGGCAATGGGGCCACCAAATGGGCCGGTCTTTGCGCGCTCTACATCGACGTGGATCCACTGGAAGTCGCCTGTTGCCTCGGCGAATAGGTTGACGCGTTCCTGGGAAATGGTGAGGTAACTGCTGTAGCCAAGGTGGTTACCTACTTCAGCCTTCAAGCCGTCAATTCCGGAGATGATCTTTGGTTGCTGCGATGTCATCTGGACATTCTGTCACGCCTAGTAAAGACCTAAAGAACTGAAAATATGACTAACGAAACCAAATCTTTTGGTGGTTCCTGCTTTGTGGGTGGAGCAGCAGAGCAATGAGTGCCACTTCAAAGATTGTGCTGAGTGAGTTTCCGCCGGTGAGTTTGTCGTAAAAGGAAACTGGCGCGTCGTGAAAGGCGAAATATCGCAAGATGAACGGCCCAAATGCAGCGGCTATCGCCACGTAGTAACCCTTTTTGAGGCCGTTCGCCATGAGCCAGCCTCCGCCCACAGATGCGGCCACAAGGGCGACCCCGAGCAGAATGCCAAAGCCGTATCGCACACGTAAGTACCCGAGGTAGCCCGTGGTGTCGAGAATGGCAATGACATCGAAAAAGCCATTGAGGTACAAAAGCCAGGTGGCAATTTGCAACGTTTGGGGGTGCATGCGGTCGAACCACTGACGAGGGTCTGGGGATGTCATGGCTTTAGTCTGTCAGTTGTGAGTACCGCATCGCTGTCATCTGCCCCACGTCCCTTTCGTTTTAGCGTGATGTCGAGTGGGGCATCAAGTGCTCAGGCTTGGCGCTCACTAGTGCGTCAAATAGACGACATGGGTTTTGATGTTCTGCACGTTCCTCAGCATCGTGGTACGAAGGGCTTTGGGCCCGTTGCAGCTCTCGCAAGTGCGGCTGAAATCTCATCACGACTCCGACTTGGTTCACTTGTATTCGACAATGAAAGTACTCACCCAGCGTTGTTGGCAAAAGATCTCGCGACGATTGATCTCATTTCAGACGGGCGACTTGAAGTGGGTATCGGTGCAGGTTGGCTACCCGCCGACCATGAACCATTGGGTCAGGCTTTCCCATCTGCAGGAGAGCGCATCGACAAACTGATGGAAGCAGTTGAGGTGTTGCGAGCATGCTGGACTCAGCCAGTGGCTTCATATGCGGGAAAGCATTACCAACTTAACGAGCTAGCAAATGATCCTTTGCCAGTGCAGCAGCCACATCCACCGCTGCTCATCGGTGGGGGTGGAAAACGTGTACTTACATATGCTGCTCGGGTAGCAAACATTGTGAGCTTGGTGCCCAACATGTCTGCTGGAAAAGTGGGGCGCGAGTCGGCAGCAAATGCAACTGGCGCGGCTACTTCGGAAAAGTTGCAGTGGGTGCGAGATGCCGCAGGTAGTCGTTTCAATGAAATTGAATTACACACAAATGTGACGAATGTTTTTATTACGAACGATCGACTGCCAATGATGGAGAAGTTGGCACGTGGATATGGGTTGGAGAATCAGCAAGATGTTTTCGCCATACCGCACGTAGTATTAGGAACGGTAGAGCAGTGTGCTGAACAAATACTTCAACGTCGTGTTGAAACAGGAATTAGCCACTACACCGTTTTTGAATCAGGGCTCGCTGATTTTGGTCCTATTCTTCAACTGTTAGCAGGTAAATAAGTGTCAATGGACAATGTGGGTGTGACGCATAGTGGTTTCGTGGCATTTGTTGGTCGCCCCAATGTGGGCAAATCATCACTGGTCAACACCATTTTGGGAAGAAAAGTCAGCATCGTCTCCGACAAGCCCCAAACAACAAGACACCGCATTCATGGGGTGCTGACAGTTCCTCCAGCACAGGTCATATTCGTCGACACGCCTGGGTTGCATAAGCCTGTGAGTGCGCTCGGGCATCGTGTGAATGCAACCGCTCTCGCTAGTTCCGACGATGTTGATATTTCTTGCTTGGTGATTGACGCAACACAGAATTTTGGTAGCGGAGACCAATGGGTTGTTGACAATGTGAATCTGGCACGTGAAGGAATGCGTTTCTTTGTCATTGTGAACAAGGTCGATATTGCCTCTCGCGAAAAAGTTTTGTCGCAGTTGGTAAAACTCTCGGCGCTGAAGGCGGAAGAGTACTTTCCTGTTTCTGCAAAATCGGGTGAAGGTGTCGATGCGTTAAAATCTGCACTCCTTGCGGCGATGCCTGAAGGCCCAATGTATTACCCACCTAACGAAGTGCGCGATACCCCTGAAGCTGAATGGGTTGCAGAGTTGGTGCGTGAAGAATTGCTTGCGCTCGTGTTCGATGAATTGCCTTATTCCATAGCAACGCGTGTTACAGAGTGGGAATGGCCTCGCGTGCGATGTGAAATTGTGGTCGAGCGCGATAGCCAAAAGGGAATGGTCATTGGCAAAAAGGGTGCAATTTTGAAACAAGTGGGCGAACGAGTGCGTATGCAGATGGCACCCGGTGCATTTATTGAATTGCACGTTGTAGTAGATAAGAACTGGCAGCAGCGAGCCGACCGCGTTGAACGCTTAGGGTATTAGCTCATCGTTTTGCGGAGCAATAAATAGAGGGCTAGAGGGCGCTGAGGAGAGCAGCAAGCTTGCGTAGTCATCGAAAGCCACGGGTTGGTTGGCCTTTGCTGTGTCGCCTGCTCCACGTGGTACCGATTGCGGGATTCCGTCAACAGTGAAAAGTACTTGCCCAATGCCTGGCAAAGAGGTGAGCGTCAGAACAATTTGCCCAATAGCAAGGCGTTGCTCGAGTGTCGTGACAATTTCCAGAAGTGATTTGTTTGCATCGACAACGGCAAGTCCGCGGGTGACTTCGACGGTCAGGCTCAAGTTCTTGGGAATTGCACTGCGGGAGTAAACGTTTTCTTCGCGTTCGGGCCTGATGTCGAGTAGCGAATCAATTGCATCTTGGACCGTTGAGTCTTGTTTTACATTTTGTGGCACACTGACGAGCCTGTTGGTGGAAACGTAATACAAAGAGATCTGGTTTGTGAGTTCAGCCTCTGGATTCGTTGTGGTGGGTGCCGGAGTCGTTGTCGACGTGGTGGTTGTTTGATCGAGACCGAAAGGTACGTCGGTCACGATACGTGCAGACCTGTCGGCGCTCGGCCCACAGGCACTCAACAAAGCGCCGCTCAAAGCAATGGCAACGAATAACTTCACAGATCGCGTCATCATGAAATATCACTCTCCACGGGGATGGTGAAGGTAAAGCGCAGACCTGAACCGCTGTTCTCGGGGCGATCGGAAATGGTAATCATTCCATCCATGACTTTGGCGTGCTCCATTGCGATAGCCAAACCTAAACCAGAGCCTGTACCGCGTGGCGCGTTGCGACCACGCGCAAAACGGCTAAAAACTTCAACACGCTCGTCGAGAGGAAGCCCGGGTCCATTGTCGTCAACATGAATGGTCAGTGAAGCCTTCTCTTGGTGAATAGTGACGGCGGTTGCTCCACCGGCATGCTCTGCTGCATTTCCTAAAAGATTCACCAACACGCGTTCAATTCTTAACCGGTCGACAAATATCTGGGAATGAACAACGCTCGTGTTGATGAGGGGGATGCTCCCAAATTGAAATCGCTGTGCGATCCGTGTGATGAGATCTTCAATGTCAACAGATTCAACACGTATCTGGCTTGCTCCCGACTCCAATCGCGAGAGCTCTAGAAGGTCAATAACCATGCGGTCGAACCTGCGTACCTGCGTGTCGATGATGTCGAAAGCTTGTTGGTTGCGATCACTGAGTTCATGTCTTTTTGCAGCAAGAACCTCGATGGCCGCAGTGAGCGCTGTAATGGGTGATCGCAATTCATGACTCACGTCAGATGCGAACCGAATTTCTCGTTCTATTCGTTCCTGCACAGCGTCGGCCATCGCGTTAAAAGACGTCACCAATTGATCGAGGTCGGGGTCAGACTCCGGAGTGAGGCGCGCATCAAGTTTTCCTTCTGTAATCTCAGCGGCGGTGGCAGCCACGCGTCCGACCGGGCGCAGCAGGCGCTTTGAGGCGAACCATCCGAGAAGAAGTCCGGTGGAGGTGGCAATGACTAGACCGGCAATGACTGCAGTCAAAATGAAGCCGATGATCCTTTCGGTTTCTCGTAAAGAAAATATCTCAAAGTAGTTTGCTCCGACCGCAGCAACTGGTGTTCCGACTGCTTCGTACAGGTGATCGTCAAATGTGAACTTCTGTGTAGCTGCCTGGCCATCTTGAACAGTTTTGAGCAATTCTGTCGGAATGTCGGCCTGGGTGAATTTCAGTGGGTCAACGGAGTAGTAAAAACCTTCAGGGGTCAATTGCAAGACCGCATATCCGTCGGTCTCGGTGCGAATATAAGAAACAAGAGACCCCACTGCATCACGTTGAGTCTCTAAGTATGTGCCCATGAGGCGGGCATTGCTAAAGGCTTGAGTAGTAATGACGTTGCCTCGTTGTTCGAGCAGATAAGACCGTGAGAACGAGTAAGTAGCAATGCCAGCAAGTAGGGAAGTGGTGAAGGCAATGAGCCCAAATGAGGTGAGGGTGCGGGCTCGCAGACCCAAGCTCTTTTCGCGGCTGCGGTACAAGCGCCAGTAAGGAGTGCGAGGGCGGATCGGCATTACTCACAGCATTACCGAAAGAAAGTAAACCTTCCCACCCGGTGAGCCGCTAAAGGGAAGAAAAAGGGCTCACCGGGAGGAAAACCACCGTTAATAGTGTGACGCTTCAATGTGACTTCCTGATCGAATTTGTGTGCGTTTTCTGTAACAAAATGATGATTGAGTTCAGCGGTGATGCCCCATGGACGCCGTTCATTGGGCAGAATGGAGTGGTGTCCACCCTCTTGCTCATCGAAGACGACGACAATATTCGTCTTGCCCTGCGTTTGTCGCTTGAAGATGAGGGGTATTCCATTGTTGAGGCGGCGAACGGGTCACTGGGGCTCGAGGCCTTCTGGCAAGCGTCTCCAGATGTGGTGCTTCTCGATCTGCGCCTCCCCGATATCTCCGGGTTTGAAGTGTGCCGACTCATTCGACAGAAGTCTTTAGTGCCCATCATTATGGTGACTGCTCAAACCGACACCCACGATCTTGTCGCTGGACTAGAGGCTGGCGCCGATGACTATGTGACGAAACCTGTTGTTCCTAAAGAACTTGCAGCGCGCATACGCGCAGCAATGCGCCGCGTTCAGTTGCAGGAAGTGACGCAGCAAAATGATGCTTCTTCGAAGAGCGTGGCATCTTCACAAGTGAGCATCGTTCGTGATGTTGAAATATTTCGAGACCTCGGTGTTGTGCGCAAGGGCGGTGTTGAGGTGGCGCTGACGAAAACCGAGTATCGATTGTTGTGTGAGTTCGCTGATCATCCACTGATGGTGTTGTCACGCGACCAGCTGCTCGAGAGGGTGTGGGGCTACGAGTACCTCGGCGATAGTCGAATTGTCGATGCTCATGTGCGCCGTTTGCGGCTCAAAATTGAAGATCATCCCGATGACCCACAAATCATTGCGACAGCTCGCGGTGTGGGCTACCGGTTGATGCCGTCGTAGATACTTATTGCGTAATTTCTTTGAGGAATTCAGTTGCTTCGTTGATGTCTTTAATGCGCTTCAACGGTGGGAGTGCGTTAATAATTGACCATCTGTAGCTTTTGCTCGCCAGACGCGGGTCAAGTACAGCAACAACTCCTTTATCGGTGCGCGTACGAATGAGACGCCCTGTGGCTTGCGCAAGAGCAGTAATGGCGCGAGGAAGGTCGATCTCGGTAAAACCCTTGGCACCGTGGAGATCTCTGCGTGCTGCCAATAATGGATTGTTGCGATGAGGAAAGGGGATGCGGTCGATGACGACGAGTGAAAGGGCGCGACCAGGGATGTCGACGCCTTCGAAAAAACCTGCAGTAGCAAAAAGGCAACTGGTCTCGTCGAGAAGAAAGTCGCGCAGCAGGCTGGGTTTTTGGTTCTCGTCTTGAGCCAAAATGCGAAAGGGAAGTCGTTTACGCATTTCTTCTACAGCACTGGTGAGTGCACGACGACTGGTGAACAAGGCCAATGTACGCCCTCCGGCGGCGGTGATGAGAGTTGCTAGTTCGTCGTGAACTGCATCGTCGCGTTGGGCGTTGGGGTCGGGAAGATGTGTTGCGCAGTACAGCCGACCTTGTTCTTCGTAGTTAAACGGGCTACCTACATCGAGAACGTGAACCTTGTCAGGTGAAAGACCAATGCGTTCTGGCATGGAAAGGGGAATAGTTGCGCTCGTCATAATTGCCGTATGCATAGGCCACACAAACTCGGCCAAGATGGGTCCAACATCAAGTGGGGCAATAACAAGTTCGGGCCGTTCGGATGTTCCTGAAACAAATGGCACTGAAGTGGAAGAAACGCGTAAAACAGCATCGAGGTCGTCTGCAAAACGTGAAGCCAGTGTTTGCGCGCGCAGTACCTTTTGACGCACGGTTTCCAGCGTGGAGTCGATTTTGCGCAACGCGTCGAGACAAGAGTTCACAGTGATGCGCAGTGCATTGAGCTGGTCAACAATGTCAACAGGAAGAGGGAGGCTGAGGCGAGTCTCGATGTGCGGCGAAAAAAGCGTGCGTAACAGCGCGGCAGCGTCGAATAACTCAGTGAGCAATTTGTCGTCTTCCACTACTTTGTTCATGGCGGTGGCCAAAGTGGTTGCCCGAGAGGCAGAAATGGTGACGCCGACGGTGGCGGTGAGTGTGTCTTCTAGTTGATGTGCTTCGTCAAAAATAACGACATCGTGCTCGGGAAGAATGGCGCCACCACTTGCGACATGAATGCCATAGAGGTGAGTGTTCACCACCACCACATCAGCTGCAGCAGCTCGGTATTTCGCGCGTTCGGCAAAGCACAGTCCGCCCGAGGGGCATTTGGCGGCCCCGGGGCATTCGTCGCTTCCTACACTGACCGATTGCCATGCTTTGTGGTGAGGTTGCCAGTCGAGTTCAGCTATATCGCCTGTAGGAGATTTCTCTGCCCACTTCACTAGTTCTTTGACTTCCTTTTTCGTTGCAATTGCAAGGTCGTCGAGTTCTAGTTGCCCATCGTCGTGCACTTCTGAAACGCGTTGCATGCAAACGTAATTGCTGCGTCCCTTTAACACGGCCCAAGTAAATGGTTCAGGAAGAGTTGCTTCGAGAAGCGGTAAGTCGTGCAGCGCAAGTTGATCTTGCAGAGTTTTCGTAGCAGTGGAAACAACAACATGCTTTCCCGACAAGATAGCCGGAACAAGATAGGCAATTGTTTTACCGGTACCTGTACCAGCTTGAACAATGAGCGGCTGTTTGCTGTTGATGGCGTCCATGACTGCGAAAGCCATTTCGCGCTGACCAGGTCGATCTTCGGGGTGTGAGAGGCCTGAGGTTGCGTGATGTATGGCTTGTTCCACACGCTCTTTATTGAGCGGTGCGTCGGGTGAATTATCGACCATCGGTGGGTTCTACAAGTGCGATGGCGGCGTCGAGCTCTGCGGCCGATATGTCTGGCCAAGTGCGCTCGGTGAAGAACACCTTGGCTCCAGCAATTTGCCATAAAAGAAAATTGGAAATGCGGCTTTCACCAGAAGTACGAATGAGGACATCAACGGGCGGCATTTCGGGATCGTAGAGGTGCTGTGTGATGTCGCTCATTTCCACGTCACTGCGCAGGTTTTTGGCGTCAGACGACAAGCGTGCCGACCGTGTGAGTTCTGCTCTACTTCCGTAGTCAAAAGCCACCGTCAGGGTCATTCCCGTGTTAGCTCGGGTGTCGTCTATTGCTTTCTCGATGGAGCGTTGCACAAAAGCAGGAGTACGTGCGCCGCTCTCGTTGAACTGGCGTCCGATCCACCGCACGCGAACGTTGTTTTCATTCAGTTCATCGATGCGCCCGAAGAGCCGCTTGTGCATCGATAAAATATGACGTACCTCGGTACGGGGGCGTACCCAGTTCTCGGTAGAGAATCCATAGACCGTGAGCCAGCCAACATTGCGCTGAGAGGCAACACGCACGATGTTGGCAAGAGCTTCCTCACCAGCTGTGTGACCGTCGGTGCGCGGCAGGCCGCGACGGCGAGCCCAGCGGCCATTGCCGTCCATGATGCAAGCAACGTGGAGCAGATGGGGCATAGATCCCTACGCTACCTGTGCGAACATAGAGAGGTGATACGTCGACTCAAGGCTCGGGCAAAAGATCGCCTGCGGCGTGCGGTAGCGACGGGCGGTCGTACCGATAACCCTGAAGAGGTGCTCGCACATGTGGTCATTGCTGGCGGCACGCATAAGGAATGGGTGTCTTTTAGTGCGGGCAAGTGGTCGCGTCGTTTAGAGGCAATGGTGCAAGCCGTCGAGCCTGAAGGAGTGCAGTGGCTCACTGTGGTGCCTGTCTCGAGTGGGTATGCAGTGGGAGAAGTTTGTTCAGACGAGGACCAAAAAGCCCTCGACGACGCCATCGCTCGCGCCATGCGTCACGTGTCGGGTCGCGTAGATGTGGTGGTACGCAGTGAAGCCGATGGTCGCAAGCGTTTCGTGGAAGTGGTGAATCATCTTCGCAATGACCGCGACGATCCGTCGAGCCGTTCAACGTTGTCTGAAGGGCGTCTAGCAAAGGCGCTCTTGGCGCCCGCCGATGTTGAACCCGACCTCGTTCTCGTTCTTGGGCCACCAACGCAATTGCCCACATCGTTGGTATGGGAAATGGCGTACAGCGAACTGGTGTTTCTCGATATTGGTTGGAACGACTTAAGCGAAGAGCATCTCTTAATGGCGGTCGACGATTACCGTCGCCGCAATAGGAGATTCGGAGGAATCGACGCGTGAGTACCCGCCCAGAGCGTGTGTACAGCGATAAAGGCGTTGTGTTGCGTACGTACAAGCTCGGAGAGTCTGATCGCATTGTGGTGCTTCTCACCGAGGCCAATGGCAAAGTGCGTGCAGTTGCCAAAGGCGTGCGCAAAACAAAATCTCGTTTTGGCTCCCGCCTCGAACCTTTAAGTCATGTGTCTGTGTTGTTGTATCGCGGGCGTGAACTCGACGTGGTGAATCAGGTGGAACCACTTGAGCCGGCCGGCCCATTGCGCAACAATCTCGACAAGATGACCCAAGGCATCGCAATGCTGGAAGCTGTTGAGCAACTCACGCCCGATCGAGAACCCGTGCCTCACATCTATGCAATGTTGGTGGGCGCCTTGCGTGAGCTGGCCCGTAGTGGATCTTCGCTCGTGGTGGCAGCTTTTTACTGGAAGCTCCTGGCGTCAGAAGGCCTCGCTCCAGAACTTTTCGTGTGTGTATCGTGCGGTTCGGAGCTTGAAGAGCATCAAACGCACTACTCATTCGATATTGAACAAGGTGGCATTCAGTGCCGTGTTTGCCGTTCTGGCAAAGCCTGCAGCGCAGAGGCTCTCCATCTTCTTCGCCTCATCCTTGGGGGTCGGTTAGGGGAGGCACTTGCCCTCGATGAGTCGCCAGCGGGTCACGAAGTGGGCCATCTGGCAACGCAAGCCGTGGAAAGTCACATAGAACGTCGGCTGCGGGCAGTGGGGATGTTCGAACGGCACGACTAGCCTTTGCTACTTCTATGGCAGCTAAAGATCTCGACCAAATCGTCAACCTATGTAAGCGCCGTGGGTTTGTGTACCCGAGCGCTGAAATCTATGGAGGCTTCCGCTCTTCATACGATTACGGCCCGCTCGGTTCGGTGATGCTGCGCAACGTGAAAGATGCTTGGTTGCGCACCATGGTGCAAATGCGTGACGACGTGGTGCTCATTGACGCAGCCATTTTGGGTCCGCCGCAAATGTATGAAGCAAGCGGTCATCTCGCTAACTTCAGTGACCCTCTCATCGACTGCACCGTGTGTAAGCGTCGATTCCGCGAAGACCACCTAGAAACACGCGATTGCCCGCAGAGCATGAAGGGCTGTGAGTTCACGGCTCCGCGTGCATTCAACTTGATGTTCAAAACTCATGCCGGACCCATTGAGGGTTCGGGTGCCGATGTGTATATGCGTCCAGAAACTGCACAGGGCATGTTTGTGAACTTCATGAATGTTTTGCAGACCAGCCGTAAAAAGCCTCCCTTTGGTATTGCGCAGGTAGGTAAGAGCTTTAGAAATGAAATCACTCCGGGAAACTTCATTTTCCGTACTCGTGAATTTGAACAGATGGAACTTGAGTTCTTCGTTCCACCCGAAGAAGGTCCAAAGTGGTACAAGTACTGGTGTGAAGAGCGCTTGAACTGGTACATCAATTTGGGTATCCCAGCCGAGATGTTGCGGATGCGTCCTCACGAGTCAGATGAACTTTCTCACTACTCGGCAGGAACAAGCGATGTTGAGTTCCTCTTTCCTTGGGGCTGGGGTGAACTGGAAGGTATTGCTCAGCGCACGAACTTTGACCTCACACAACATGCACAATTCTCAGGTCAGAAACTTGACTACTTCGACCAGACAACCAACGAACGTTATGTACCATTTGTGGTTGAGCCCGCTGCTGGCGCCAACCGCACGATGGCCGCGTTCCTGTTGGCTGCCTACGATGAAGACATCGTGAACGATGAACCGCGTACGGTATTGCGCTTGCATCCCCGTCTAGCGCCCTACAAAGTGGCCATTTTGCCACTCTCGAAAAAGGACACCCTCACACCATTGGCCAAGGAAATTTTCGCGACCTTGTCGGCTCATTACATGGTCGACTACGACGAAACCCAAGCCATCGGGCGTCGTTATCGCCGCCAAGACGAAATTGGCACGCCTTACTGCGTCACGGTCGACTTCGATTCACTTGAAGATGGAGCGGTCACCATCCGTGAACGCGACACCACCGAGCAAACCCGAGTACCTATTGCAGATCTGTTGCCAGAGTTGCAGCGCAGGCTCAAGTTCTAGTCGTAGTACACTTTAATCGTCTTCATCTATAAGGGGTAAATATGAGTGCTGGAAAAGTTGCAGTAATTGCAAAAATCACATCGTTGCCGGGGAAGCGTGACGAACTTGCAAAGGCGCTCGACATCGCCTTTGACAACGTCAAGACCGAAGCAGGCACCTTGTATTACATCTTGCATGCCGACAACACCGACGAAACAGTGCTGTGGATGTACGAGTTGTACACCGGCCAAGAGGCTCTCGAGTCACATATGGGTTCACAGTGGTTCAAAGAGTGGGGTCCATCGTTGGCGCCATTCTTGGGCGGACGACCAGAACTCATCTTCGTTACACCGCTCGCAGGTAAAGGGCTCTAAAGCCTCTCTCTTCAAGTGAAAACTTATCTCGACGCCATATTGGCTTTTCATCGTGAGCGTGCTCGTGCCGATACGCGGTCTTTCCAAGATGTGTTTCATTTGGCATCTCAAATGCCGCCTTGTCGCGGCTTCGCGCATGCCATTGCACATGAGTCTGATTCACGTTTAGCTGTCATTGCCGAGATCAAACGGCGTTCGCCCTCTAAAGGCAATCTCAATATTGATGTTGACCCCGTAGTTCTTGCGCAGCAGTATGAACTTGGCGGCGCAACGTGTTTATCGGTGTTAACAGATGTTGAGCACTTTGCAGGCTCGCCTGAAGATCTTCGCATTGCCCGTGGCTCAGTTGGTCTTCCCGTGCTGCGTAAAGATTTCACAGTTGACCTTCGCGACATCTGCGACGCTCGTTTAATGGGGGCCGATGCAGTTCTGCTCATCGCTGCAGCTCTCACCGGTGCCGAAATGGCGAGTTTCCATGAAGTGGCGACCAGCCTCGGACTCGACGTATTGGTAGAAGTGCACGACGAACGCGAACTTGAAGTTGCGCTCACTGCGAACGCCTCAATGATTGGGGTGAACCAGCGTGATTTGGTGACGTTCCAGGTCGACCACGAGCGTGCGGTACGCATGGGAGGCGTTATTCCCTCTCATGTGGTACGTGTTGCCGAGTCGGGAGTGCGCGGACGCGACGATGCGCAAAGCCTGCGAGACGCCGGATATGACGCAGTGCTGGTGGGCGAATCGTTAGTAACAGCCACGAACCCCACGGAATCACTGCAGTTACTACGGTGCACGTAGTACCTTCACATACATGTTCATCAAGATCTGTGGCATTACCAATGAGGACGATGCGCTCTTATCGGTTGCCCTTGGGGCCGATGCCTTAGGTTTTGTTTTTGCCCCATCTCCTCGTCAAGTGACGATGCAAAAGGTCTACGACATCACACGTCGCCTTCCACCTGGGATTCTGACTGTTGGAGTGTTCCGCGATGAACATCCGCGTCGGGTGATTGAGATGGTGCATGAGGCGGGCCTCAAAGGTGCTCAGCTGCATGGTCATGAAACGCCCGACGATGTTGTTGAAGTTTCACGTTCGGTGCGTTGGGTCATTAAGGCAGTTACTGCTGGTTCAGTAGATGCACGTAATGCCAACCAATTTGCCACCGACATTGTGTTGCTCGATGCGCCTCATCCTGGTGCAGGAAAAGTCTTCGATTGGTCACTTGCTGGTGAGCTTGCTGCGGGGCCTCGTATTTTGCTTGCTGGGGGCCTCACCTCAGAGAACGTTTCCGATGCAATAGGGCATGTGCGTCCCTGGGGTGTCGATGTGTCTTCTGGCGTGGAAAGTGAACCGGGCAAGAAAGATGCTCGTAAACTGCGTGCATTCATTGCAGCAGCGCGAGAGGCAACCCCAGAACAGTTCCGTGGATCTGACGACATGCCCTATGACTGGGCAGATGATGAATAACAGTTAGGCGCTTGTTCTTATTACCTGCGAGAATAAGGGAATGAGCGTGATGCAAACCCCCGGGGCAGATGGCAGATTTGGGCAATTCGGAGGGCAATACGTTCCGGAAACTTTGGTTCCAGCATGCCAAGAACTTGAGCGGGCCTTTACGGAAGCATGGAACGATGCATTATTTCGTGAAGAGTTAAATCATCTGTTGAAAACCTACGCGGGTCGTCCTTCTATCTTGACTGAATGTCACAACTTGGGTCGAGAACTCGGTATTCGGTTGTTCCTGAAGCGCGAAGATTTAAACCACACGGGTTCGCACAAAATCAACAATGTTCTTGGTCAGGCTCTTTTAGCGAAGCGCATGGGCAAAAAGCGCATCGTTGCTGAAACAGGAGCAGGTCAGCATGGCGTGGCATCGGCAACGGCTGCGGCTCTCCTTGGCTTGGAGTGCAAGGTATTCATGGGCGCAGTCGACATGGAACGCCAAGAACTGAATGTGTTTCGTATGCGTCTACTCGGAGCAGAAGTGGTGGCAGCACAGTCGGGCAGTCGCACCTTGAAAGATGCGGTGAACGAAGCAATGCGCGATTGGGTGGCAACGGTGGAGTCAACGCACTATTGCCTTGGTTCGGTCATGGGTCCTCACCCGTACCCCTACATGGTGCGTCAGTTTCATCGCGTCATTGGTGATGAAGCTCGTGAACAGTGTCGCGAGGTGCTTGGCGGAGACGACCCCGATGTAGTTGTTGCATGTGTTGGTGGCGGAAGCAATGCCATTGGAATCTTCTCTGGCTTTGTCGATACCCAAGCCAGGCTCATTGGTGTGGAACCCGCCGGAGGCGCTGCGGTAGGGCGTGGTGTGCCGGGAGTAGTACACGGTATGAAGAGCTA
>JAURNB010000055.1 GCA_030830415.1 Acidimicrobiales bacterium
CGGCGTTACGTGCGCGATGCCGGACCACTGCTCAATGAACTCAATGTGCTCACTCGTTGCGATTGCACAACGCGTAATGAACGTAAAGCACTCGTGTTATCGCAGCGCATGGATGAACTGGAAAAACGCATTGCAGAGTTGATGGAAAAAGAAGAACTCGCTGCATTACGCCCCGAGCTCGATGGTGTAGAAGTGATGCAACGTCTTGGCGTCAAACCAGGGCGCGAAGTAGGCAAAGCACTCAATTTCCTCATGGAAATTCGTATTGAAGAAGGCCTGCTTGGCGCTGAAGAAATTGGGCGACGTTTAGATGCTTGGTGGAGCGAACAAAAAAATTAAGAACCAAGTTTGCGTGCGCGAATAGCGAGTGTTGTTGGAACAAGTGCTCGCGGCGCATTGAGTGGCATGAGCTCGTACAACAAATCGAGTGCAAAGTTGCTGCGTTGCAACGACATGCACAATTCACCAATGGTGAGCGCACCATCAGCTCCGTAACGGCGACGCGCAACTGCATCGTCGTTGTCGAACATTGCAGCAGCTGGGTGTTCCACCACTGCAACAAAAGACGCTTCCGATTTCAATACGCGGTGCACTTGTCGCAACAGGCGGTCGATGTCGTCAACAGAGTTCAGTTTGTCGATGCACAACACAAGGTCGAGTGAAGAGCTGGTCACAAAACCCATGTCGGCGAGTTCTGCTTGATGAAACTCCACGCGCACTTCTGCTGTTTCAGCGGTGCGGCGCGCAAGGGCAATGCGCTCAGAGGAATTATCAATAGCCATGGCTCGCGCGCCCGACTGCGCCATTGCCACAGAATTGGCGTGCCCATGGGGCAACCCCAGTTCAAGGACACGCTTTCCCTTCACGTCGCCCACCAGGCGCAACTCGGCATCGTTGGCCACATGGGGGCCAAAAGAGATGGTGTGTTGAGGAGGTTCAGTAACTGCCATAGAAGAAGTGTGGCAAGAGCACCGTTGCTCATCAGGGATATGCGCTGACTATCGTTATGCCATGAGCTTTACGGCGGGGTCATTACGAGGTGCAGGAGGTGCAGTCGACCACCGGCTCGCGCGCCAACACCTCATCAATGAATACCGCCGCGGCCGCCTCAGCATCGACCAGGTCTGCGACGCACATCCCGAACTGATGCGTGCCGCACGGAACTTTGGGGAAGAATCACGGGTGAAATGCCCTATTTGCGCCGACGACCGTTTGGTTTTGGTGACCTATGCCTTTGGCCCACACCTTCCCTCTCATGGGCGATGCGTCACCACCCGCTCAGAAATGGCCCAAATTCAGCGCCGGGCCAATGCTGGGTCGGGAACAGCCGAGTACACGGCCTATGTGGTGGAAGCGTGCCGCTTGTGCCGCTGGCATCATCTTGTGCGGATGGTGCCCATTACCCCTCAGCGGGCCGCCTCGGCTTAGTACAAACCCTTATAACGCAAGGGTTTGCTGTCATTTCGGCAGCAAGTAACACCCGTGGCACACAATAGAGGCAATGGAAAGTGCTGTGTCCCCTCGTCGTGTTGTTGTCTCTTGCCGATACGCTTTCATTTCCTTATCCACCCTGCCCCTCACGGGGCCACGGTCCGTACCGTGTCCGAAGGGAGTACATGCACATGAAACGTGCTTATGAATTAATGGTCATCCTCAGTGGAGACCTCGACGACAATGCAGCGCAGTTGCAGGTGAAGGCCATCACGGCTTCTCTCACTGCTGCTGGTGGCAGCATTCACGGAAATCCCGACTGGTGGGGCAAGCGCCGTTTCGCGTATCCCATCAATAAAAAGGAAGACGGCTATTACGTCGTCTACAACGTCGAGGCCCCAGGTGGAGCTTTAAATGAAGTTGAGCGCACGCTCCGTATCGCCGATGAAGTGGTTCGTCACAAGCTCATGCGCTTGCCCGACCACGAAGCAGCACGCCGCGGCATGATGTCGGCGAGTGCGTAGTCGGCTTTTCATTCACGAAAAGTTCCACACACTACTTACGTAGAGGAGATACATATGTCAGAGAACTCCATCACCCTTGTCGGCAACCTCACCCGAGATCCAGAACTGCGCTTCACCACCGGTGGACGCGGAGTGGCCTCTTTCGGTATCGCCGTTGGCCGCCGTTATCAGGTCAATGGTGAATGGCAAGAGCAAACCTCGTACTTCAATATCACTGCTTGGGGCCAACTTGGCGAAAACGCAGCGGCAACCTTCACCAAAGGTACCCGCGTTATTGTCACTGGTCGTCTTGAGCAGCGTGAATACACCACCCGTGAAGGCGATAAGCGCACGGCAATTGAAGTCGTCGCCGACGAAATCGGACCCAGCTTGCGTTGGGCAACAGCCCAAGTTGAGCGTCAATCCCGCCAAGGTGGCGAAAATGCCGCCCCCCGCGGAGCATCCAGCAACACCTCTCCCGACCCATACATGGGTGGGGAAGAAGAACCCTTCTAGAACGAAACTGCAGAGAGAAACATGACTAGTAAATCAAACAAAATCCGTATGGCGAAAGCCGCCATTCGTAAAACCGGAAAAAAGAAGCCAAACGCAATCGACACCGAGCGTGTGAAGTTTGTTGACTATAAAGACATCAACTTGCTGCAGCGCTTCATGTCCGACCGCTCCAAAATCCGTGGTCAGCGCATTGCCGGCACCACCGTTCAACAGCAGCGCGATATTGCCAATGCTGTGAAAAACGCTCGTGAAATGGCTCTCTTGCCATATGCCAAGCGCGTGTCTTCTACTCGTGCACCACGCCCAGGTTCCGATCGTGAAGATCGTGAAGATCGTGGCGACCGCGGAGATCGTGGCGACCGCGGCGACAAGTACGCACCTCGCGAGAGTGCAGTCGACGCCGTAGCAACAGAAAACACCGATGTTGTAGAAATCGAAACGAATGGTGAGGAAGCCTGATGTTGAAAGTCATTTTGCGTAGCGACATTAAAGGTCTCGGCAACCGTGGCGACATCGTCAACGTTGCCGACGGTCATGCCCGCAACTTCTTGTTGCCTAATGGCCATGCCATCACCGCAACGGATGGTGCAGTGGCTCAAGCAGCAGCAATGCGTAAAGCACGTGCCGCTAAAGAGCGCGCCACTCGTGAAGCAGCACTTGAAGTTGCAGCACGTTTGAACGCCGTCACTTTGTCAGTGCCTGCTAAAGCTGGCAACGAAGGCCGTTTGTTCGGTTCGGTCACAAGTGCCGACATCGTGGCTGCTGTGAAGAGCCAAACAGGTATCGAAATCGAGCGTCGCGATGTCGACATTGAAGCTCCTATTCGTACCTTGGGTAAGCATTCTGTAGTGGTCTCGTTGTACCACGACGTCACGAGCACTGTCTCGGTCGATGTCGTTGCACAATAGTTATCCACAGAACGCACTCGATACAGCACAGGCTTACACACAGGCTTATCCACAAGTCTTACCCCTAGTAATCCACAAGGTATCTCAGGCAAGGTAAGAGTCGTGTCCGATACATACAACGCTTCAGCGCCACGCGTCATCGCTCGTGTGCCGCCACACAACCTCGATGCCGAGGTCTCGTTGCTGGGCGCCATGCTGTTGTCGAAAGACGCCATTGGTGCGTGCTCAGAACGTGGCGTTGCGCCAGGCGATTTCTATAAGCCAGCGCATCAACACATTTACGACGCCATTCAAGCACTCACCACCATGGGCGAACCCGTCGACGTGGTCACGGTGTCCGACAAATTGCAGCGCGCCGGCCTCATCGACACCGTCGGTGGCATCGACTACTTAGTCGACCTGCAAAACCGCACGCCTGCCGTGTCGAGCGCCGATCGCTATGCACGCATCGTGCGTGAAACTGCGCTCTTGCGCGGCCTCATTAGCGCAGCGTCTTCTATTGCGGAAATTGCCTACAGTCAGCCCGACAATATTGAAAATGCACTCGACCAAGCCGAGTCGCGCATTTTCGATGTTGCGCAAAACCAAGTCACCGATTCTTTAGTGCGTATCAACGACCTCATGCCAGAAACCATGACGCACCTTGAAGACATCATGGAGCGCGGCGACCCCATTACCGGTGTGCCCTCAGGCTTTAACGATCTCGACGATTTGTTGTCGGGCTTTCAACCCGGCACGCTCAACATTATTGGTGCGCGCCCCGCAATGGGTAAGAGTGCATTTGCGATGGGCATGGCCGTCAACGTGGCCACCATTACGCAAAA
>JAURNB010000056.1 GCA_030830415.1 Acidimicrobiales bacterium
GAAAGGAGGGAAAATCAGCAGACATAACTCCTACATGGTAGGGGGCGAAGGGGTGCCGTAGGTAGCGTGGAGCACATGTCGAAGCCGCGCAAGCGTTCAAGCGGTTCATCTGCTCACAAATACCCCCGCGAAGCTCGCCTCAATGAGCTTCTGCGAGAGGTCATTGCCGAAGAGTTAGTGCGTATCGACGACGAACGCCTGGCCTTTGTCACCATTACGGCCATCGATGTTGATGCCGAGCTCAACCGGGCCATTGTTTATTTCGACTCGCTGACCGATGAAGAGGGCGATGAAGAGATTCTGAACACCCTCGGTGAACTGCGAATTCGTATTCAGTCGTCTGTCGGCCGCCAAATTCGCACGAAAAAAACTCCGATTCTCGATTTCCGCCCCGACACGGTCATTCGTGCCGCAGCGCGTATCGATGAAGTGCTGCGCATCGACCGTGAACGTCGTGAGGCAATGGAACAAGGCACCTACGTGGTGCCCGACACCGAATAACACTTATGGCAAAGCGGCGCCCACCACAGGTGCATGGCCTTGTGCTCATCGATAAACCCGCAGGCGTCACCAGCCACGATGTGGTGAATACGTTGCGCAAGTCGTTGAGCGAACGTCGTATTGGGCATGCCGGAACCCTCGACCCCGATGCAACAGGAGTTTTAGTTGTTGCGGTGGGTCGCGCTACGCGGCTCATGCAGTTCGTTTCAGGTTCCGATAAAGAATACGTTGCCGAAGTTGTGCTGGGTTCTCGCACGAGCACGCTTGATGATTCGGGAGAAGTGCTAGAGACATTCAACATGAGTGCAGTCACGCCAGCCGATGTGCAACGTGTGGTGCGTGAGAACTTAACGGGCGACATTTTGCAAGTGCCACCCATGGTGTCGGCGCTCAAAGTAGATGGAAAACGATTGCATGAATATGCGCGTGAAGGCGTAGAGATTGAACGCAAGGCACGACCCGTGCACATTTCTCGTTTCGATATTGAAGCAACCGACGACCCTTTGGTGTATCGCATGAGCGTTGAGTGTTCCTCGGGAACTTACGTGCGCACGTTGGCCGACGACCTTGGCCGTTTACTTGACGGGGGAGCACATTTACGTCGCTTGCGGCGTACGCGAGTAGGGCGATTCACCGAAGAGATGACCTCTGCGTTGGAAAGCCCACAGTTGCTGAGCGAAGTGGGTCTTGTAGAGCACCTCGCTCGCGTTGATCTAGATGCAGAAACTGCAGATCGTGCATTACATGGCGCAATGCTGCCTGTAGATGTGACGCTGGGTTGGGTAGGCGATGGCCCATGGAGCGTGTATGGCCCCAATGACGTGTTGCTCGGCGTCTACGAACCAACTGCATCTCAAACAGGATTAGGCCTGACACTGGCTAAACCAACAGTTGTCATTGCCTTTAGTGGATAGTGTTTCTCACGTGATTGTTGTTCGCGACTTGTCTGTATCGCCGTGGCCGGAAAAGCGTTGTGTGCTCACCATTGGCGCATACGACGGTGTGCACCGTGGTCACCAAGCAGTCATTGCCGCAGTGCGCGAGCAAGCAAAGTCACTCAATGCCTTAAGTGTTGTGGTGACTTTCGACAAACACCCTGCTTCGGTCGTGCGACCCGAGTCGGCGCCACTGTTGCTTACCGACCTGGAACAGAAAATTGAATTGTTGTCCACAACTGGTGTCGATGCCGTCGTGGTGGTCCCCTTTAATGAAGAGCAATCAACGGAAAACCCAGAGGCGTTTGTGAAGCGTGTGCTGGTTGATTGTTTGCATGTGCAACACATTGTTGTAGGTGAAGATTTCCATTTTGGAAAAAACCGCAGTGGCAATGTTGCCCTCTTGCGCACCGAGGGTGCACAGCACGATTTCACCACCGGCCCTCTCGACCTGCTCGCACGACAAGACGGAGTAGAAGAGCCCATTAGTTCTACAGCTATTCGTCGCGCACTGCGCGGTGGCGAAATCGACACAGCAACAGCGCTCTTGGGTCACTCTTTTGAAGTGCGTGGCCCTGTGGTCACAGGCGACCAACGTGGGCGCACCATTGGTTTTGCTACCGCCAACGTTCAGGTTCCTGGCTTCATTTGTTTGCCTGCCGACGGCGTGTATGCAGGTATCTATACGCGTCCGTCAGGTAAGCGTTATGCGTGTGCAATCAACCTTGGTCGTCGCCCCACTTTTTATGAGCACAGCAATTCATCGCTGCTCGAAGCACACCTCATTGATGAATCAATAGATCTCTATGGCGAAGATGCAAAGGTTCAGTTCACGCACTTCTTGCGCTCAGAGCGAAAGTTCAATGGCCCCGATGCGCTCATTGCGCAAGTGAAACTAGATGTGGATCACGCGCGGGAACTGATTAATTCGTTACCGCCTGGCACGCGACCATAAGTAGTAGTGCGCTGTTCAAGCGTGCGACCCAATGGTGAAACCAGTGCGTTGAAGCTGTCTTCGCTCATCTTTTGACCATGGTTTGCGCCAGCTGCACGAGAGATGTTCTCGTCCATCAGCGTTCCGCCGAGGTCGTTGCAACCAGCGTTGAGCATTTGGCGGGCGCCGTCGACGCCAACTTTGGTCCAAGATACTTGGATGTTGTCGATGAGGCCATGGTAGGCAATGCGCGCAACAGCATGCATCAAAATATTTTCACGGAATGTTGGCCCACGACGTGATTTACGTTGCAAGTAAATAGGTGATGCCATGTGCACGAATGGAAGCCCAACGAACTCGGTGAAGCCGCCTGTTTCTTTTTGCAGGTCACGCGTAACCACCATGTGCTTGGCCCAGCTGTCGGTGTGTTCCACACTGCCGAACATGATGGTGATGTTGGAACGAAGACCAACACTGTGTGCCACACGATGACATTCGAGCCACTCTTCGGTGTTTATTTTGTCGGGGCACAAGATGGCACGAATTTTGTCGTCGAGTATTTCGGCTGCTGTGCCCGGAAGCGAGGCGAGCCCTGCATCTTTCAAACGAATGAGGTAGGTCTCTAAAGACTCACCGAGTCGTTTTGCCCCTTCAGTGACTTCAAGAGCGGTGAAGCCATGCACATGCATTTCTGGAACAGCGTCTTTCACAGCACGTGTGACGTCGATGTAATAGTCGCCATCGAAATCGGGGTGAATACCACCTTGCAAGGTGACCTCTGTTGCCCCCATTTCCCACGCCTGTGCGGCACGTTGTGCAATGTCGTCGAGCGTGAGCAAATATGGTGTGCCACGCAAGTTGAGGCTCAGTGGGCCTTTAGAAAAACCACAGAACTTGCACTTGAAAGTGCAGACATTGGTGTAGTTGATATTGCGGTTATGGACCCAGGTGACCGTGTCGCCAACTGTGCGCTTGCGGAGTTCATCGGCAAATTCAGCAACGGCATTCATTTCGCGCCCACGAGCGCGGAACAGCGCAACAATTTGCTGTTCATCGGGAAGGTCGCCGGCTTCAACGCCATCAAAGATTTCGCGTAGTTCTCCAGAAATCTTTGTGGCGCCTGGAATGAGGATTGGTGGTTTGTTGTTTGCGCCTGAATACCACTGTGTTGAACGGTGTCCGACCAAAACAACTTCAGCGCCATCGAGCACAACATCTGCTGCTGTTACTTTTTCAGGCCAAATGGCGCCTGGGTCGTCGCGACCCAGACCTTCTGCATCGGCACGGTCCATGACAGGAAATTGCACTGCAGGGTCAATCCAGCGAGCAGGTTCACGAACATATTCGGGGTAAATGGTGAGGCGCGGTGCGAGTTCGTAGCCGCGTTGCGAAGTAACTTCGCGCAGCCGGTCGAGTGCCGGCCATGGGCGCTCGGGGTTCACATGGTCGGCAGTAACAGGGGAGACGCCACCCCAGTCGTCGATGCCGGCATCGAGCAAAATGCCAAAGTCGTCTGACAAGTTGGGCGGTGCTTGCAAGTGAATGGAGTCGGGCAAAATGAGCCGTGCCATTGCAATGCTCCACAAGTATTCGTCTTCTGGGCAAGGAGCTTCATGTTGCATGCCTGTGCGTGGTTTTGGCAAAAAGTTCTGCACAATCACTTCTTGTACGTGTCCGTATTTTTCGTGCGATGCAGCAATGGCCTCTAATGCAGCGATGCGATCTTCACGGTTTTCACCAATGCCCACCAAGATGCCGGTGGTGAAAGGAATTTTGAGTTCGCCAGCCCACTGCAATGTGTCGAGTCGACGCTGAGGCACTTTGTCGGGTGCTCCGCGGTGACACGGAAGATCATCGCGCAAAGTTTCAATCATCATTCCTTGTGAAGGTGACACCTTGCGCAACAATGCGAGTTCGTCTTCGTAGAGCGCTCCGGCATTTGCGTGCGGTAACAAACCAGTTTCTGTGAGCACCAGTTGTGCCATGTCGTGCAAGTAATGAACGGTGCTGTCGTAACCATTTGCCTTCAACCATTGTGCTGCAATGTCGTAGCGCAATTCAGGACGTTCGCCCAGAGTGAAGAGTGCTTCGTGACAACCTTGCTTGGCGCCAGCTTTTGCAATGTTGAGTACTTGCTCAGCTGAGAGGAACGGGTTTTCGAGCCGCGCTGGTGGCTGAGCAAAAGTGCAATAGCCACAGGTGTCACGGCACAACATGGTGAGGGGAATAAACACCTTGGGTGAATAGGTGACGCGAGTTCCAAAAAGTGTGTCGCGTCGTGCCGAGGCAAGAGCGAGCAACTGTGGCAGTGGAGTATCTAGCGAGGGTCGCTGGGACAGCATGAAGAAACCTTTTCCGGTAACCGTTCCGAAGGAACGAACTGAGTATGTCTGCCAGCGCTCAACGGCAATGCTTCGGGAGCTAGAAATCCGAGGCATTACCTACATGTCGAGCACAGTGACTGTAGCGCAGGTAGCGGTGAAGCGGCTAGTTCAGGGCTTAATCGGGAACGGCAGCAAAAAGGGCACGTACGTTGTGGCTATTGAGTGGCAAGCGGTGCCCGGTACGACTAATGAAGCCCAATTGGACCCCTGAAACCGGGTCGAGCACAGTGAAGAGTTGCTCGTGGCCGTCTTTGTCGACAATGACATCGGTGAGAAGCGGAACACCAATTGCCGAGAGGGCCTGTTGCGTGAAGCCTGCATTGAGCACCTCAATAGCAATGTGCTGTACACCCGAACCATGTTCATCGAGATGTGCTTGCACTGCCGCATCGTTGCCAGCGCCCAAAAGAACCACCAAAACGCCGCCAGCTTCTGCAAGAAACATTTCAGTGTCGTCGGTGGGCGAGACGCGGAACCCCATTTGGGTAAAAAATGCACAAGCAGCGGTGATGTCGGTAACGGCAACAACAACATGGTCGATGCGACACGCAACAGTGTCGAGAGCGGAAGCCCCGTTCATCTCGGCATCTTTCAGTGGTGCCGACTCACCGAGGCCATGTGCTACTTCGATGCGATGAGTTTCTGCAAGCAATGTGCGGAAAATCTGTTCAGCAAAGTCGGCATCAACATTTTTATCAATGGCCCACTGCCTGCGGGTGGTGAGTACTTCGCGAACGCGTTGTGGCTGAATGACTGCTGCATCAACTTGCGATTTCACATCGGCTACTTCTTTGCATACGTCGAGTCGACGCGCAAGAAGTTCAACAATGCCCTGATCGATGCTGTCGATTTCGTTGCGTAGCACCGACAGTTGTTGTGAAATGTCGCTCATTTGGAAATGTGTGCAGTCAGTAGTCGTTCAACGTGTTTGGCAAGAACATCCATTTCAATGTTCACTCTGTCGCCGGCACGGCGCACGCCAAGGGTGGTGACCTCGCAGGTGTGCGGAATAACAGCAACATCAAAAGTGTCGTCACCTAAATTGAAAGCAGTGAGGCTGATGCCATCGACGGTGACGGAACCTTTCTCAACGAGATACACCATGAGTTCTGGAGCAATGCGAATGCGCAACTCGGGAGCGGCTTGCACCACAGTTCCTACGCCATCAACATGGCCAAGCACAATGTGTCCGCCAAGACGTTCGCCAAGGGCCATGGGCCGCTCGAGGTTCACCACAGCGCCATCTTCAATGTCGTTCAAGTTGGTGCGTTGGTAGGTTTCTTCACTCACATCGGCTTCCCACCATGAATTTCCAGCAGTGGTGTCTGACGACACAAGGGTCAGACAGCAGCCATTCACGGCAATAGAAGCCCCCATCTCGCTGCCTTCCAGCACGGTTGACGCGGAAATCCGCAATCGGGGTCCGCGACGGGAGATGACTCGGCCAAGCTCTTCAACAATTCCAGTGAACACGGGGCAAGGTTACCCCTCGCAGGTTGGTGGTGGTGTGTCTATTCCATAGCCTGTAGAGGTCCAGCAAGGCCCGCCCATCATGACGAGGGGAGAGCGTCGCTGAGATGCCCGTGGCCAATTGGCTCCGAGCGACCCACCATATATACAAAGTGAGGCACCCATGCCAGAAAAGGCACCAAAGCAGACCACCATCGCCGTGCACCAACAGCACGCGACCGATACCGGCTCTCCAGATGTTCAGATTGCGCTCCTCACCGACCGCATCAATCAATTAACTGACCACTTGAAAGACCACCCAAAAGATCACCACTCACGTCGTGGACTTTTGATGTTGGTTGGCCGTCGTCGCCGCATGCTCGATTACGTTCGTGACCGCGATATTCAGCGTTACCGCGATCTCATCGCAAAACTTGGTCTTCGTCGCTAATCAGCGTCGCCCACTCTGGCTAGGTATCCCCAAAAGGTGGGGATACCACAAGCAGAATAGAAACCAGAAATAAAGAAGCGAGCAACCGTGAGTCGGTTGTCAGTCGCCTAGCCCGTGGCCCTAGTTGGGTCACGAGATTGCCGACTGGGAACCGACATTGTTGCTCATTTGACCCCGTCTCATCTTTGAGCACATACATATATAAAGGAGGACACCATGGCTGATGCCATCCGCGTGTCTGGTGCCGTTTCAGGTACCGATAAAACTCTGTCTTTTGAGACAGGCAAACTTGCCCAGCAGTCACAGGGCGCAGTAGTTGCGAGCCTTGGCCGCACCACCGTACTGTCCACCGCAAACGCCGCTAAGGGTGTTCGCGACGGAATTGACTTCTTCCCACTCACCGTCGACGTAGAAGAGCGTGCCTATGCAGCAGGAAAAATTCCTGGTGCATTTTTCCGCCGTGAAGGTCGCCCAACAGAAATGGCAATTCTTACTTGCCGTCTCACCGACCGCCCGTTGCGCCCTGCTTTCCCCGATGGCTACCGCAATGAAACACAAATCGTGCTCACCATCATCGGTGCCGACCAGGAAAACCCACACGACATTTTGTCAATCAACGCTGCATCCGCATCGCTCATGATCAGTGGTATTCCTTTTGAAGGCCCAATTGGCGCAGTGCGCGTTGCTTACAGCACTTCAGGTGAATGGATTCCACACCCCACCTTCGAAGAGAGTGAAGCAGCAACATTCGAACTCGTCGTTGCAGGTCGTCAACTCGACGACGGTGACGTTGCCATCATGATGGTAGAAGCCGGCGGCACCGAGAAGAGCTTCTCGTACTATGCCGATGGTGCACCAAAAGTAAATGAGCCAGTATTGGCAAGTGGTCTTGAGGCATCAAAGAAGTGGATCAAAGAGTCCATTGGCTTGCAGCGTCAACTTGTTGCAAGTGTGATTGCAACAAAGGGCCCCATTGAGCCACTGAAGTACACACCCGTTCTTGACTACACACCAGAAGTGTTTGCTGCTGTTGAAGGTGTTGCCACCACAAAGTTGGCTCCAGCAGTTGCTATTTCATTGAAGAGCGCTCGTAACGAAGCAATCGATGCAGTTACTGCAGAGACAGTTGCTGCGTTGTGTGGATCTTCAGAAGCACCTGGTGCTTTTGCTGGTCAGGAAAAAGGCGTCAAAGAAGCAGTGCGTAGTTTGACCAAGAAATTGGTCCGTAAGCGCATCGTTGAAGAAGGCATGCGCATCGACGGTCGTGGACCTCGCGATCTGCGCCCTGTCTCGTCTGAAGTAGGCATTTTGGCTACTGCACACGGCACCGGACTTTTCCAGCGTGGAGAAACTCAAGTCATGAACGTGTGCACGCTCGCAATGCCACGCATGAACCAGTTGCTCGACACATTGACTCCTGAAACCACCAAGCGTTTCATTCATCACTACAACATGGCTCCATGGGCTAACGGCGAAACCGGCCGCGTTGGTTCACCAAAGCGCCGCGAAATTGGCCACGGTGCATTGGCCGAGCGTGCGTTGTTGCCAGTAGTGCCAAGCCAAGAAGATTTCGCTTACACCATTCGTTTGGTGAGTGAAGTGATGTCGTCTAACGGTTCCACCTCGATGGGTTCGGTCTGCTCAGCAAGCCTTTCACTCATGGATGCTGGTGTGCCCATCATTGCTCCTGTTGCAGGTATCGCAATGGGTTTGGTGTTTGCTGAAGGCAAGTACACCACGCTCACCGACATCTTGGGTGCAGAAGACGCATTCGGCGACATGGACTTCAAAGTTGCCGGTACTGCCGATGCCATTACGGCTTTGCAGCTCGACACAAAAATTGAAGGCATCCCAGCCGATGTTTTGATTGCTGCTCTCGACCAAGCAAAAGATGCACGTCTGGCCATTTTGGAAGTCATGAATGCGGCACTTGCTGCTCCACGTAGTGAAGTTGCTGAAACCGCTCCAAAAATTGTTTCCTTCACCATTCCACTCGACAAAGTCGGAGAGGTCATTGGGCCAAAGGGCAAGGTCATCAACACCATTCAGCAAGAAACTGGTGCCGACATTGCAGTGAGCGACGACGGTGCTGTTGGCATCATCACCATTGGTTCTCCAGACTCGGTAAAGGTGAACGATGCTCGCGAGCGCATCATGGCAATTGTTCAGCCACCA
Source organism: Acidimicrobiales bacterium (assembly GCA_030830415.1). GTDB lineage: Bacteria > Actinomycetota > Acidimicrobiia > Acidimicrobiales > Ilumatobacteraceae > F1-20-MAGs119. The sequence continues at coordinate 8,830 of JAURNB010000056.1, forward strand.
ACTGCAGACCTCGGTGGCATTTACAACGGTCGCGTTGTGAGCATCACCAAGTTCGGTGCATTCGTCAACATCCTTCCTGGACGTGACGGTCTGGTGCACATTTCGAAGTTGGGTAACGGCAAGCGCATCAACAATGTGGAAGACGTGCTTGAACTCGGCCAAGAAATTCAGGTTCGTGTTGACGACATCGACGACAAGGGCAAGGTCAGCCTCAGCCCCGTTGGTGAAGGCTTCGAATCAAGCGGTGAAGCAACTCCTCGTGAAGAGCGTGCCCCTCGTGAAGAACGCGCATCGCGTGCTCCTCGTGAAGAGCGTGCCCCTCGTGCCGAGCGCAGCGATGCGCCCGACAATGCGGTGGCTGTGAGCTTTGAAGACGAGTTCGAAAGTGAACTCTCTGGCGAACTCGGCGACCTCGGCCCCGGCCGCGAAGCGGGCAACCGTGGTGGTGGCCGTGGACGTGGCGACGACAATCGCCGTCGTCATCGCTAAATCTTCCCCAACAAACAAAAACGCAATTCATCCACAACCCCGACCGACTACGGTCGGGGTTGTGACGTTTTCATCTCAGAATCCCATTCGTGTTGGTGTTGTAGGTGCAGGGGGCCGCATGGGTGCCACCGTGTGTGACGCCGTTGTTGCCGACCCGCAGTTAGTGCTTGTTGCCGCTGTCGACCCCATGCATGCTGGCAAGGAATGCCACGGCCTCACTATTTCTGGCGAACTAAAAGCACTTGCCGATGCGCAAGCCGAAGTGGTTGTCGACTTCACGGTTGCCGCTGCAGCACGCGTTACTTTGCCATGGCTTGGCCTGCACGGAATGCACGCAGTGGTGGGCACCACAGGTTTCAACGAAGCCGACATGGCAACGTTTAAGGAATCATTTATGAGTAGCAGCTGCCTCATTGCGGCAAACTTCGCCATTGGTGCAGTGCTCATGATGAAATTCGCCGAACAGGCAGCTCCATTTTTTGAAACTGCAGAGATTATTGAGTTCCATCACAATGCGAAAGCCGATGCGCCGAGTGGAACCGCAATGGTCACCGCACAACGGATGGCTGCTGCAAGTAGTGAATGGGCAAAAGACCCAACGCAACATGAGGTTGCTTCAGGAGCACGTGGCGGTGAAGGCCCCGCAGGTATTCGTGTTCATGCGGTGCGCATGGTGGGCATGACTGCATCACAAGAAGTCATCTTGGGTACCGCAGGTCAAACACTTGTCATTCGCCACGATTCAAATGATCGTGTGAGCTTTATGCCAGGAGTCGTTCTTGCTTGTAAGCGTGTTGCCGAAACACCGGGCATCACACTCGGTATCGATTCGCTTCTTTAGTTTCCGTTCGTACCGTCGTGGTCAGGCGGTGAAAGAGGGCGTCGCTTGTTCATTTGGAATGCTGAAATGGCGAAGAGTCCGAGCACGATAAACCATTGGTAGCGCTCAATTGATTTCAAGAACCAACGCACTTGGTCTTGAAAGATGTCTCCGCCAATGCGCATCACCACGAGGCGAAAGCAAATAGCAGGAATGACAACTGCAAAAAATTGGCGTATACGCATTTGGCGATGTCCGACGAGCACGCACACGACGTTGCTTCCTGGCATGAAAAAGAGCATCAGCCAGCCAGCCTTTTTTACGGCATTTTCTGTCCAGCGGTAGAGCGCAGGCATTTCACCAACGTTGTCTTCCACCCAGCGCACGGTGCGGTCGCCATACCATCGCCCGACGAAATACAGAGCAGTAGCCGCAGCCAAAATACGCAAAAATCCGATGATGAAATAGGGGAGAGGCGAGGTGAAAGGTACCGATCCAAAAAGATTGCGGTTTCGCGACGACATCGCGAGAACGAGAAGTGGGCGTTCGTCAACGAGTGCTGGGCCAATATTGGTGCCAATTGTGCCGCATATGAAAAGAAACGAAGTGAGGGCCAAAACTGTTTTGCGCACCATGGCAACTTATCGCCTCGCCCTGCAAGATGCCCTACGCTTGGCGTATGCAAGGACTCATGCAAAACACGCCACTGACCACTGTTCACCTTTTTGACCGTGCGGAAAAATACCACCGCAATAAAACGGTGATCACCGCAACTCCGCGTGGGAAAGAGACTGTTACTTATGGCGACTGGGCGCAACGAACCCGCAAGTTAGGTGGAGTGCTCAATGATTTGGGTATTTCTGAAGCAGGTCGAGTCGCTACTTTCGCATGGAATACCGCACGGCATTTGGAGTTGTACTTTGCTGCACCATGCACGGGTCGTGTGCTGCACACCTTGAATATTCGGCTTTTTCCTGAACAACTCACTTACATTGTGAACCATGCCGAAGACGAAGTGATTTTTTGCGACAAGTCATTACTTCCACTTCTTGCACCGCTCTTTCCTACTTTTCATACGGTGAAACATTTAGTGGTGATGGACGACGGCCCGGGTGATGTTCCGCAATGGCCAGGTGTGCAAATACATGACTATGAAGAGTTGCTCAGCAAAGCTTCGCCAGTTGAATTTTTAGTAACAGATGAAAACCGTGCAGCAAGCATGTGTTACACCAGTGGCACTACTGGCAATCCGAAAGGCGTGGTGTACAGCCACCGCAGTACGTACCTGCACACATTCGGCGCAATGACGGTCGACAGTTTGGGCGCGCGCGAGAGCGATGTGATTTTGCCAGTAGTTCCGATGTTTCATGCCAACGCATGGGGTCTTGCACACGCTGCAGTTGCTTCTGGTGCGTCATTGGTGATGCCAGGTCCAGATCTTTCGGGTAAAGCCATTGCGCAACTCATCGTGGAAGAAAAGGTCACTGTTGCAGCAGGCGTCCCGACTATTTGGATGGGTGTTCTTCCCGAGCTCAAGGGTCGCGACACCTCGTCGTTGCGCGCTATTCCTTGTGGTGGTTCCGCAGTGCCGAAAGCATTGAGTGAGGCGTATCGCGAACAAACAGGCTTGCCTATTTTGCAGGCATGGGGGATGACCGAAACAAGCCCCATTGCTTCTACGTGCACGTTGAGTGCCGCCGACTTGTTGTTGTCCATCGATGAGCAAGCTGAGTTGCGCACCACTGTGGGGCAAATCAACTTCGGTGTTGAGTGTCGCGTGGTGGAACCCGACACCATTAACCCAGTTGCATGGGATGGCGAAACAAGTGGCGAGTTGCAGTGCTCGGGTCCGTGGATTGCTGCCAACTATTACAACGACGACCGTTCGGCAGAGAGCTTTACCTCTGATGGTTGGTTGCGCACAGGTGATGTTGCCACCATGGATGCCGATGGGCGAGTGCGACTTGTTGATCGCACAAAAGACCTCATCAAGAGTGGTGGTGAGTGGATCTCTTCGGTTGACGTGGAAAATGAGCTCATGGCGCACCCAAAAATCAAAGAAGCTGCAGTAGTGGGCGTGCCACACCCGCGATGGTCGGAACGCCCGTTGGCCTGCATTGTGGTGGAGCCTGGTCAGAGCCTCACTAAAGAAGAGGTAGTGGAGTTCCTGGTACCGCGTTTGGCCAAGTGGCAATTGCCTGACGATGTGGTGTTCATTGACGAAGTACCCAAGACCAGCGTGGGGAAGTTCTCGAAAAAGACCCTCCGCGACCGGTTTGCCACCTACGTGCTGCCCACGATCTAGAAAAAATAGGTTTCTGTGACATTTGTCTTGACAGTGAGACACTTTTCGTTTTAGTGTCTCACTATGACTTCTGACGAAACCCGCGTTCTCGACGCAGCTTTGGGCAGTGTTGAACGCTTTGGGTTCAGCAAAGTCACCATCGACGACATCACAGCAGCTTCCGGTGTGTCGCGCGCCACTATTTATCGATTGTTTCCGGGTGGGCGCGAAGTTCTTTTTGAAGCAATGCGTCTGCGTGAATTAGAGAGATTCTTTTCTCGTTTGCAGAGTGCTGCAGCGGGGTCGCTCAATCTTGAGGAACTTCTCACACGTTGCATCGTCTTTTCCTCTCGTGAATTGCAAAACGACCAACACCTTGCGGCGATGCTTGCTAGCGAGCGCGGCGAGGCACTTGCAAATCTCACGGTCGATGGAGTGCCTCGCATTATTAATGTCGCAACTCAATTTTTTGTGCCACTCGCCGAAGAGTTTGTTTCGCCCGAGACCGCAATTCAAATCGTCGAAGTGCTGGTTCGGCTCGTTATCTCGTACTTCCTTGCGCCAAGTATGCGAGTCGACTTCACCAGCGAAGACAGTGTTCGCGCTTTCTTAGAGTCTTTTAGTTTTCTTAATGATCTAGTACAGCAATAGGGGGAAATACCATGACCGCAATTGAATCACACGACGCAGAAATCTTGGGGCGCACCGATGTCAACGACATTGAAGCCATCTTGGGTGTCACCAATACCGACGTTAATGAAATTACGCATATGGTGAAGAACAATGCCGACACGTTGTTCTCTTGGGACTATTCATTAGCCCGCCCGCAGTTGCGCAAGTTGTACGAGAAGGCAAAGGTGGGGCAGTGGAATGCGACCACCGATCTCCCATGGGAAACACCCGTCGACGTTGAAGGCACTATTGCAGCCGACCAAGCAGCAATTGGTCGTGGTTTCGACATGAGCCTGTATGGCGACACACCTGTGAAGAACTGGGAGCAAAAAGAATGGCTCGAATTCGGTGTACAGGCTCGTAAGTGGAGCTTGTCGCAGTTCTTGCACGGTGAACAAGGCGCTCTCATTTGTACCGCAAAGATTGTAGAAACTGTGCCCTGGTACGACGCCAAGTTGTACGCCAGCACGCAGGTAATGGATGAAGCACGCCACGTAGAAGTGTTTGCTCGCTACCTCGATGAAAAGCTTGAAGGCGGCTACCAAATTAATGCGCACCTTCGCGCATTGCTCGACGACATCGTTACCGATAGCCGCTGGGACATGACCTACTTGGGTATGCAAATCATGGTCGAGGGTCTTGCCCTTGCAGCATTTGGTTACATGCACCAACTCACCGGCGAGCCGCTATTGAAGAAGTTGTTGCGTTATGTCATGAGCGACGAAGCACGTCACGTTGCATTCGGTGTGCTTTCCTTGCAAGAGGTGTACGCACAAATGAGCGACGTAGAAATTAAAGAGCGTCAGATTTTTGCTTTCGAAGCAAGCTTGCGCATGCGCGATCGTTTCTTGCAGCAAGAAGTGTGGGAGCGCATGGGCATCGACCCACGCAAAATCATGCCAGTTGTTCTCAATGACCCCACGCGTATCTTCTTTCAGCAGATGTTGTTTTCGAAAATTGTGCCGAACTGTAAAAAGCTCGGCCTGCTCGACCGCAACGATTCGTGGCTGCGTCGTCGGTTCGAAGAAATTGGCGTCATCCAGTTCGAAGACTTCGAAGATACTGGCGAAGAGTACATGGCCTTCGAAATCGGGAAAGACATTACGGCTCCTGCCTGAAAGTAGGCATTATCCAGCAAAATTGGATAATGAATGCAGTGTTCGTGGTGCGGGGTCACTACTCTTGAAGCGTTATGGCTCATCAATCTGACCCCTCATTTCGTGCCTTTCATGCGTTACGCATTAAGGGCTTTGCCAAAGTCGACATGGTTGCCGACATCGCAGCAATCACTGAAAAAGAAGCCGAGGGTTTCCTCCAAGGCCTCCTCGCGCAAGAACTCGCACTCTTCCGCGAGCAACGGGCCCTATGGCAAATCACCCCTGCTGGCAAGGAAGCGCACAAGGCAGCACTTGCAGCCGATACTCCGAGTGAAGTTGCTGGCGCTTTGAAGCCTTCTTACGAAGAATTCCTGGTCATCAACGAATCATTCAAGCAACTCTGTGGCGACTGGCAGTTGAAAGATGGTGCACCGAACGATCACAGCGATGCCGCCTACGACAAGGCTGTCATTGATCGCCTGGTTGAAATGAATGTGAAAGCTGTACCGGTTGTGGAAGCTCTTGGCGTCATCTTGGAACGCATCATGCCCTATGTGCCGCGTTTGCACTCCACGTCGAAGCGAGTGGTCGCGGGCGAAAACAACATGTTCACCGGAGTGATGTGCGGGAGCTATCACGATGTGTGGATGGAGCTCCATGAAGACCTCATTCTCACCCAAGGTATCGACCGCGCTGCAGAGGGTTCTTTCTAATGACGCAGGTGCCTCACTTCGGGCGGGTACTCACTGCAATGATCACTCCGTTCACCGTAAATGGTGAGCTCGATGTCAATGAAGCAGTGAAGCTCGCGAAGTGGCTCCAAGAGCAGGGTAATGACGGACTTGTTGTTACAGGAACAACAGGCGAAGCATCAACTCTCACCGACGCAGAAAAAATTGCTTTGTGGGAAGCGGTTGCGCAAGCAGTCACCATTCCCGTTATTGCAGGAAGCGCGTCGAACGACACCGCTCACAGTGTGCATCTCACGAAGAAAGCGACCGAAGTGGGCGCTGCAGGAATTTTGGCTGTGGGCCCGTATTACAACCGGCCACCGCAATCAGGTATTGCTGCTCACATGGGTGCTATTGCAAGTGCAACACATTTGCCAGTGGTGTTGTACGACATTCCCGTGCGCACAGGTCGCAAAATTGCCACTGCAAACTTGCTCACCTTGGCAAATGATTACAGCAACATTGTTGCCCTCAAAGATGCTGCAGGAAACCCGGCAGAAACTGCCTCGGTTATTGCGCAAGCACCTCAGGGATTCCAGGTCTACAGCGGCGACGATGGGCTGACGTTGCCTTTGTTGTCGGTGGGCGCGATGGGTGTGATTGGTGTTGCTACACACTGGTCGGCTCCTGAGCATCAACTCATGATGAAAGCTTTTTTTGCTGGCAATACTGCCGAGGCACAACGCATGAATGCGCTGCTCCTCGAAAGCTATGCCTTTGAAACTGGTGACGATTCGCCGAACCCGTTGCCGAGCAAAGAAATGATGAAACTGCACGGGTTCGCTGTTGGCGACGCGCGCTTGCCAATGGGCCCAGCTGCAACTTGGGTTGCAGAACGAGCTGCAGTGGTGAAGAAAAATCTTGAAGCGACACGCACCCGTTGAGCACGAATGCATCTGTGAGCACATCAAACGTACGCATTTATTTTTTAGGTGGGTTAGGCGAAATTGGCCGTAACTGCATGGCGGTCGAGCAAGATAATGAAATTTTGCTCATCGACTGCGGTCTCATGTTTCCCGACCCCGACATGCACGGAATCGACCTTGTATTGCCCGACTTCACTTGGCTGCGCGAAAATGCCGAGCGCATTGTGGGATGCGTGGCAACACACGGACACGAAGACCATGTAGGTGGGCTGCAGTTCTTGTTGCGTGAAATGTCGTTTCCGTTATACGGATCTGCCGTCACGCTAGGGCTTGCTCGTAATCGCATTGAAGAAGCAGGGCTCTTAGGAAAAACTTCACTCAATGTGGTGCGCGATGGCGAAATTCGTCGCATTGGCCCATTCGATGTTGAATTCATTCCGGTCACACACTCTGTTCCACATGCGCATGCCATTGCGTTACACACCGCGCAAGGCGTGGTGTTGCATTCCGGCGACTTCAAGCTCGACCTCACTCCAGTTGATGGTCGTCGTACCGACCTTGCCCGATTGGGTTCATTGGCGCACAACGGCGGCATTCGGTTGCTCATGGCCGACAGCACCAACGCTGAAGAAAAGGGTCATGCACCTAGCGAGAGCGATGTTGGCGCCGTCTTGCGCGCATTGTTTGCCGAGAACCGCACGAAGCGCATTATCACCGCAAGTTTCGCCAGCCATATTCACCGCGTTCAACAAATTGCTGAAGCAGCTATTGCCAGCGGGCGCGTGGTGGCAACAATGGGGCGCTCCATGCAAAACAATGTGCGCATGGCACGCGACTTGGGGTTATTGAACATTCCCGATAAGGCCCTTGTTGATATTGCGAAGATCAATGACTATGCACCAGAAAAAGTGTGCATCATTTCAACAGGTTCACAAGGTGAACCAATGGCAGCACTGTCTCTTTTGGCACGCGGCGATAACAAGTGGATCAAAGTAGGTGAGGACGACGTAGTCATTTTGTCGAGCCACCCGATTCCAGGAAATGAAATGCACGTGGGCCGAGTGATCGACGGCTTGCTGCGTTCCGGAGCAGAAGTGGTGCACTCGGGCATCGTCGATGTGCATGCAACAGGTCATGCACAGGCCGATGACTTGAAGACCTATATGAATGTCACCCAACCTGAATGGTTCATTCCCATTCATGGTGAGTTCCGCCACATGATGGCAAATGCCAAATTGGCACGAACCATGGGTGTGCATCCACGCAATGTGGTGATGTGTGAAGACGGAGTGGTTGTTGAACTTTCTGCTGAAGGCGTGCAACATGTTGGTCGCATTCCTGCCGGTTATCTGTATGTCGATGGCGTGGTGGGCGACGTGGGCCAAGGCGTCTTGCGTGACCGCAAGGTTCTTGCAGAAGAAGGCGTAGTTGTTGTTGTAGTCACCATCGACATCGAGTCGGGTGTAGTCATCACTGGTCCAGAAATCATCACTCGTGGATGGGTGTATGCACCCGAGGCTGAAGATCTGCTCGACGAAGCATGCGATACCGTTGCGCGCGCAGTCGAGCAAGCACTGCGCGATGGTGGTCGTGATGTTGTAGCTCTTGAGCAAGTAGTGCGCAAAGCAACTGGCAAATTTGTTGCGGCGCGAACCAAGCGCAAACCGATGATTGTTCCTGTGGTGATGGAAACATAAAACACATGTCGAAGTCGAAAAATCTTTTGTGTGTCGTTGTCCTGGCGCTTGTTGCGCTGTCTAGTTGCGGTAGCGACAAAGAAACTTTGCTCGTCAGCGACATCGACGATGCCGTAGCCGCGGTTGCCAAAGTATTGGGTAAGACACCTGAGTTCTATGAAATCAACGCCACGCCAACCTTGGTGAATCTCTTTGCTGCTGATGGCAAGGGCAATGCCGTCAACTTTGTTTACGAAAATGGCGAGTTGGACCAGGAAACCTCTGTAGCGCCAGCTGATGGCGAAAGTTTCCCCGCGGAAGGTATGTCCTTTAACGGGAAGGTCTTCGCGCGCGTCGAGAAAGAACTGCCCGAATCCATCTTGCGTGCCTTCAGCATCATTGGCGATCATCCCAATGGAGGCGTGCAGTACCGCGTGGTGCTCCAGTCCGATCGGGGTGGTCAGTTCGCTGTTTTTGTGGAACCCACAGGAAAAATCCTCGGAACCGACGTGATGAGCGGACTCGGCACCTAAATACTTCTGCTGTAGGGGCGAGAGTCCCCGATGAGGCAAGACCCCATTGGTACCGTAGAAACATGTCGAAGCAGGCCTCGCGCCCGAAAAAAGCTGCTGCGCAGCCCACAAAGCGTGCTCAGCCACTGCCTAAGCGCAATGCTGCCCCCATCCGTGAACATGCTGCAGTCAAAGCTGCTGTGGGCGGCCGTGAAAATGAATTCCTCGGTATCGGCATTGTGGTCGTTGCCGTCTTGGCTGCTTTAGCTATTTATCTCGATGTTGCAGGCCCGCTCGGCGACGCTATTGATACAGGTTTGGGTTGGCTTGTTGGTTTGGGTCGGTTCTTCTTGCCACCGGCAATTGCGTTGTTGGGTATTGCGCTCATTCGTCGCAACGAATCGGAACATCGCTTACGCGTAGGCGTCGGTAGCACGCTCATCGTGTTGTCTATCTTTGGCTTGTTGCATCTTGCGCGTGGTGCGGGGCATATGACCGCAAGTGTCGATGCACTGAAGCCTGCAGGCGGATGGATTGGCGCCATTGTGGGGCAGCCCCTGCGTTCCTTGCTCAGCATTGGTGGGGCAGTTGTGGTTCTTCTCGGAATTCTTCTTGGTGGAATCCTCATTGCCACAGGTATGTCGCTTCCTTTGTTAGTGAAAAAGCTCAGTGGCGGAGTCAATGTTGTTGCTGTTCCTGCTTCACGTGCGGCAAAGAAAGTAATGAACGATATTTCAACAGTGTCAAGCGAACGTGAAGCTGAGAATGCTCGCTTTTTCGACATCGAAGCAGAACAGGCCGAAGAAGATCTTCCTGCACCTGGGCCAGTCGACAATTCGCATGTTCCCGAGTTCGACCCAGGAGCGCCACGTCCGCCGCTTTACGACATTGAAAAAGATCAACCAAAGCCAGCTCGCAAACCACCAGCAGCAAAGAAGCCTGTTGCCGAGCCAGTGGTTGAACAGGAACCAGCTGTAGTTGCAACAAATGGCGACGAGTTGGCTCTTGGGCCAGCAGCACAGCGTGGTAACTGGAAACTTCCCGCAAAATCGATGTTGTCGAATACTCCGGTGCAAGCAATCGACAAGACAGAAGTAGAAGAACGTGGCCGACTTCTTGAAGAGTCACTTGCATCTCATGGTGTCGACACCAAACTCGTCGGCATGACCGTGGGTCCAACAGTTACGCGTTACGAATTGGAACTTGGTCCTGGTGTCAAAGTTGCGCGCGTTACCAGCCTCGACCGCGATATTGCCTACGCAATGGCTGCAACCGATGTGCGTATTCTCGCTCCCATTCCTGGTCGTTCAGCAATTGGTGTTGAAGTTCCCAACACCACACGGCAACTTGTTTCTCTGGGCGACCTCATTTCTTCAGCTGAAGCAAAAGCAGCAACTCATCCACTCGACGTAGCGGTGGGTAAAGACATTGCAGGTCGTGCAGTGTTCATCAACTTGGCAACAACTCCTCACTTGCTCATTGCTGGTGCTACGGGTGCAGGTAAGTCGAGTGGATTGAACTGCATCATCACCTCGTTGCTCATGCGTAGCACACCCGACCAAGTGCGCCTCATTCTCATCGACCCGAAACAAGTGGAAATGGGTCAATACGGCCGTTTGCCACACTTGCTCACTCAGCCAGTAACGAACCCGAAAAAAGCTGCAAACGCTTTGGGTTGGGCAGTGAAAGAAATGGAACGCCGCTACGACTTGCTGGTGGAAGTGGGCTTCCGTGACATTGGCGGCTACAACGCAGCATTCGACCGTGGTGACCTCATTCCAGAACCAGGTGTAGAAAAAGAATACGAACGTCTGCCGTTCATCGTGGTGGTGGTCGACGAATTAAACGACCTCATGATGGTTGCTGCGCGCGACGTAGAAGACTCCATCACTCGCATTGCACAAAAGGCACGTGCCGTAGGTATTCACCTCATCATCGCTACACAGCGCCCCAGCGTCAACGTCATCACCGGCGTTATTAAGGCCAACATTCCTGCACGTATGGCCTTTGCAGTATCGAGCCTCACCGACAGTCGAGTCATCCTCGATCGTCCAGGTGCCGAGAAACTCGTGGGTAAAGGCGACATGTTGCTCTTGCCAGGAAACACCAACATTGCTCAGCGCGTGCAGGGCTCATGGGTCACCGAAGAAGAAGTGCGTGCCATCGTGGCGCACTGGCGTCGTCAGGCACCAGAAGTGGTCTACGTCAGTGGCATTGAAGGTGAAGTCACAGCAGGCGGCGGCTCAGGGGTCTATGGCGGCAGTTCTGGCGACGATGGTGACGATGAACTGCTCAAGCAAGCAATGGAGCTCGTGGTGAACGCGGGTGTTGGCTCAACCTCAATGCTGCAACGCAAACTCAAGGTGGGCTTCGCCCGTGCCGGACGTCTCATGGATCTTTTGGAAGAGCGTGGGGTCGTGGGCCCAGGTGAAGGTTCCAAGGCTCGTGCAGTACTCATGTCAATAGAGGAATTTGAACTCCTCCAACAAAACGATTAGCACAGCGTCGGTAAGATACTCCCGTGGCATCTCAGTTTTATATTGAAACTCTCGGCTGCCCGAAAAACGAAGTTGACTCTGAAAAAATCATGGGTCTCCTCATTTCTGAGGGCAACACGCAAACCGACGATGTGTCGCAGGCCGATGTTGTTGTTGTCAACACGTGTGCATTCATTGAAGAAGCGCGTCGCGAAAGTATCGACACCATCTTGAATCTTTCCGACCAACGTAAAGAGGGTTCGCGGCTAGTAGTTACTGGTTGCATGGCAGAGCGCTATGGCGATGAACTTGCTGCAGAACTTCCTGAGGTCGACCAGGTAGCCGGCTTTGGTGTGTCGGTCACGCTCGGACGCAAACCAGTAGCGCTTGGTGCAACAGCTGTGCCTACCTTCGACTTGTTGAACTTGCCGCGGCCGAAGTCAACTTCTCCCTGGGCGTATCTTAAAATTGCTGAAGGCTGCGACCGTTCATGTGGGTTCTGCGCCATCCCCTCATTCCGCGGCCCACAACGCAGTCGCGATATCTCTTCTCTGTTAACAGAAGTAGAACAACTGCAGGCTCGAGAAATTGTTCTGGTTGCTCAAGACCTCGCTAGTTACGGCAAAGATCGCCCCGATGAAATGGGTGCCGGATCCATTGTTCCGTTGGTCAATTCCGTTGCGTCGTTGGTCGACCGTGTGCGGTTGCTCTACCTCTACCCAAGTGATTTGAGCGACGACCTCATTCATGCCATTTTGAATACGGGTGTTCCATACTTCGACTTGTCGCTTCAGCATGTGTCGAAACCGCTGTTGCGCAAAATGCGCAGGTGGGGCGACGGCAACAGGTTCTTGCAGCGCATCGCCGATATTCGCAAGCTCAACCCCAAAGCAATTTTCCGCAGCAACTTCATTGTTGGCTACCCAGGTGAAACTGAAGCCGACCACGACGAAATGTTGCGCTTCATTGAAGAGGCGCAGCTCGATTGGTGCGGTTTTTTCACCTACAGCGCAGAAGATGGCACCTATGCAGTTGACCTGCCCGACCAAGTGCCCAAAGAACTCATGTTGTTGCGCCATGGTGAACTCCAAGAGATGCAAGATGCCATTACTGCAAGCAAGCGTGACGACGAAATTGGCGAAGTGCATCGCGTGCTTGTTGACTCGCCAGGAGTTGGCCGTAGCCATCGTGAAGCGCCAGAAATTGACGGCATTGTGCAGATTCCAGAATCGTGCAAGGTCGGCTCATTCGTTAACGTTCGTATTGTCGATGCCATTGGCCCCGACCTCGTGGCTGAACTCGTCACGCCGGACGAATAGAGTAGAAGCGCATGCCAGTAGACCCCAACGCCATCGCCACTTGGGCAAATGCTGTCACGGTGATGCGTATTTTGGTGTCACCCATTTTGTTTGCTGTCATTCCTTCCGATTCCAATGGGTCATGGGTGGCGTGGACGATGTGGTTTGTTCTGTGTGCAAGCGATGGTGTCGACGGATATCTTGCGCGCCGTCATGGTGCTACGCGCTCAGGAGCTTTCCTCGACCCGCTTGCCGACAAGGTGTTGGTGCTCGGTGCCATGTTTACTCTCGTGAGCCGCGGGCTCTTTCCGCTGTTGCCAGTTGCCATCATCGCAACTCGTGAAGTGCTCATCAGTGTGTATCGGGTGGTCGCCGGCTCAAAGGGTGTGTCAATTCCAGCAAGCAAGCTGGCGAAGTGGAAAACTTTCGGACAGCAGTTTGCGGTTGCATGTGCACTGGCGCCACTTACTGTGAACGATTTCGACTACACGTGGAAAATCTTGTTGTGGTTCTCGGTGCTGCTCACGCTCATTAGTGGTGCCCAGTATGCGGTGCGTGCGTATCGTGGTCACCAATTCGATGCCAATAGTGCTTCCTCTGCGGCATAAATATGCGCTGCGACGTTCTCGCTGTTGGTACTGAACTGCTCCTCGGCCAAATTGTCGATACCAATTCTTCATGGATCGGCGAGCAACTCGCTGCACACGGCATTTCATCGCACTTGCAAGTAAAAGTAGGCGACAACATCGACCGCATTGTTGCGGCACTTCGCGCACGGTTAGAAGAAGCTGACGCCGTCATTATGTGCGGCGGTCTTGGGCCAACACACGACGACCTCACGCGTGAAGCCATTGCACAGGTCATGGGCGTTGAGCTGGAATTTCACGAGAGCATTGCTGAAGTGATTCGAGAGCTCTTTGCCTCACGTGGTCGCACCATGGCGCAGAACAATTTGCAACAAGCAATGGTGCCCAAAGGCGCAAGCATCATTCCTCAAACACGTGGTACGGCTCCCGGGCTCATGTGCCCTGTGCTCATGAATGGCAAAACCAAAATGGTCTATGCAGTGCCTGGTGTGCCACATGAAATGCACGACATGATGCACCGTGCCATTTTTCCCGACCTTGTGGCGCGCAGTGGAGTGCAAGCGGTGATTGCCAGCAAGGTATTGCGCACGTGGGGTGAAAGCGAAAGCGGTCTCAACGAGCGCCTCGACGACATCATTGAAGAACTAGAAAACAACCCAAATGGTTCTTTACCCACCCTTGCCTTTTTGGCAAGTGGCTGGGAAGGCATCAAGGTGCGTCTCACCGCACGTGCTGCCACGACTCAACAAGTTCAACAAGTGTTGGCCACTTGGGAAGAGCGTGTGCGCGCAGTAGTGGGTGACATCGTCTTTGGCGTCGACACCGACACCATGGAGTCTGTCGTTCTGCAAACACTGCGTTCGCATGGCCACACGTTGGCAGTTGCCGAGTCGGTGACAGGTGGTTTGGTCACCGGTCGCCTCACCAACATTGCAGGCGCAAGTGATGTGCTCATGGGTGGGGTGGTGTCGTATGCATCTGAAGTGAAATACGACGTGTTGCAAGTGCCACGAGGGCCAGTGGTGAGCGGTGAAGCAGCCATCGCAATGGCTCGTGGTGTCAAGAAGACCTTGCATTCGTCCGTTGGGCTGGCGCTCACCGGGGTCGCTGGTCCTGCCGAGCAGGAAGGCCAGCCCGTGGGAACGTTGTGGGTAGGGGTGTGCCTTGCCGATGGAAGTGAATATTCACAGCACTTTCGTCTTGCCACAGCTCGCGATCAAATGCGCCAGATGTCGGTCATTACAGCACTCAATTATTTGCGGCTTCTCTACTTGTAGATTATGGGTAATGCCCCCGTAGCTCAGTTGGATAGAGCAACGGACTTCTAATCCGCAGGTCGCATGTTCGATTCATGCCGGGGGCGCTCTTTTGCGGTTTTTTCGTGTGCGCCCCATTCCATAGGGGCTTTTGGTCTTCCGTGCTCTATCCTTAGCGCCGTGACTGCAGAAGTAATTTTCAAAAAAGGCGACACGGTCATCTACCCACAGCATGGTGCCTGCATCGTGCATGGAATTAAGAAGATGAAGGCTTTTGGCTCAACCCAGGAGTACCTCATTTTGAAGACCGTCATCAATGAAATGACTCTTTCTGTGCCTACATCACGGGCCTCTGAAGTGGGAGTGCGCCCGCCGGTGTCTCCCGACGAACTTGAAGACCTGGTGTCTGTGCTTTCCAAAGCCGACCCGCGCGTTCCTTCCAACTGGTCACGCCGATTCAAGAACCACCAAGAAAAATTAAAGAGTGGCGACGTTTACCAAGTTGCAGAAGTAGTGCGCAACCTTGCTGCACGTAACCGCGATGCTTCGTTGTCGGCTGCCGAACGCACCATGTACGACCGCGCTCGCATCAACCTCATCTCGGAAATTGCACCAGCTCTGAAGGTGTCAACCGACGATGCAGAAATTTTCCTCGACGAAGCGCTTGCAAAAGGCGTATTGAAGCCTGCGAAAGTAGCGAAGAAGGCAGCAGCAAAAGCTGAGCCGAAAAAAGTTGAAGAAGACGACGACTTCTAAAAATCTTTAGCGCTGTATCTCGCGTACAGGTGCTGTGCCATCCCAATTGGTGTGAGCTTCGCGAATCATTTTGTAGAAACCAAGTAGCCCTGCGCTTTCTTGGTACAGCTCCCAGTAATGACCGCGTTGCTCTACGTCGTCAATGAACACAAATGTTGTTGCACCTGCTTGTGCGCTTTGAGCCACAACTTTTCCAGCGTCCGCCGCTCGTTGTAAAGCAACATCAAGATTCGGCACGATGCACGCCATGTGGTGCAGTCCGTATGTGCCTGGGCTGAAGCGTTCGGTGACTGCCGTAAGGCCGGCATTGTGCTGACAAAAAAGTTCCACCATCACAGAACCCCACCACCCGTATGCAGATGTGTGGTCGAAGGCTGAGGGTGTACCGCGGTGCGTCACGTTGGTGACGGGAATGTGGCGATTAATGAAAAAAGGGCCCGCGCCGAAATGTTGTGCCCACTCAAGAGCCGCAGTTTCGGGGTCTTCCACCACATAGGCAATTTGCACAACTGGGCCGAAGTCGGCGCCATGAAGTGGGTGAGAGGCGGGTGCAGAGTTCTGTGTCACCTTGTCAGCCTGCCAAACTAAGTGCCTATGGCACGCATCGGATTTGTTGGATTAGGCGTAATGGGATTCCCTATGGCAGGGCACTTGGTGAAAGCTGGGCATGAAGTCACCGTGTTCAACCGCAACCCGGCGCGCGCCCAGGCGTGGACAGAAGCCTTCGCTGGAAAATCTGTTGCCACTCCTCGCGAAGTGGGAGCTATATGCGATGTGGTGATGTTGTGTGTGGGTAACGACAACGATGTGCGCAGTGTGATGACGGGCGCAGATGGCGTACTTGCAGGAATGGTTGCTGGGGGAATTGTGGTCGACCACACCACGACGTCGGCTGAACTTGCTCGCGAGATGGCGGCACTGTGCACAACGCGCCAGGTGGGCTTTGTCGATGCACCAGTTTCTGGTGGCCAGGCAGGTGCGGTAAATGGTGTGTTGAGCGTGATGTGCGGTGCCAACGACGTGGCTGTGTACAACACTGCTCGCGAAGTAGTGATGGCGTATGCAAAAGCATGTGAACGCTTGGGCGAGGCGGGTGCTGGGCAGCTCGCCAAAATGGTGAATCAAATCTGCATTGCAGGAATGGTGCAAGCGCTTTCTGAAGGAATCAACTTTGCTCAGGCTGCTGGTCTTGATGTGGAACAACTGGTGTCGGTTATCTCTCAAGGCGCCGCGAGCTCTTGGCAAATGGTGAATAGGTCATCAACGATGGCACGTAATGAATTCGACTTTGGTTTTGCTGTCGAGTGGATGCGTAAAGACTTGGGTTTTTGCATAGATGAAGCGCAACGCAACGGGGCGTCACTGCCTGTTACTACTCTCGTTGATTCTTATTACGCCGAGGTGGAAGCTCGTGGTGGAAAACGCTGGGATACCAGCAGTTTGATTTCGCTTCTACGGAAGTAGAGCTGGTTCGGGAGCTTTCACGACGGGTAGCCCTGGGAAAATGACCCACTGTGCACCAGCGCTGCGTTCGGCAACGGCGGTTTGCGCTGCATCAATGACCTGATCAACCGTGAGTATGTCGAAACCTGTTTCGCGAATGAGTGCTTGTGATTCCGCGTTCACCAGTGGTGTGTCGACAAAGAATGGGCATATGGCGCTCAGGCACACATTGTGTTCAATGAGGGTTGGTGCCAACGACTTCACAAAGCCAAGTACGGCATGTTTAGTGAGGCCATAAATAGGGTCGGCTTGAATGGGGAAGAGCCCAGCCATTGAGGCTGTTACCACGATGTCACCTCCGCCATTTTTGACCATTGCATTGGCGAGGTGCGCAACGCCGAGTACCACACCATCAATATTGATGGAACTCACACGTCGGTAATTGCCGAGGTCAAACTCAAATACTTCTTCAGGGTTTGTTGCTCCAAAAATATTTCCACCACTTGCCACGCCGGCGTTGAGAAACACCACGTCAAAAGGCTTGTGCTGAGAAATGAATTGTGCCCACTGCTCAACGCTCGTGACATCGTGGTGTTGGTAAGTGGCACCGAGTTCTTGTGCGAGTGCAGCGCCGAGAGCATCGTCGACATCGGTAATGAGGACGTCGTTGCCCATGTTGGCCCAGTGGCGTGCAATGCCGGCACCAATTCCGCTAGCGCCCCCTGTAATGAGAATGCGATGTTGTGTCATGGGTTCCTCAGTTCTTTTGTTTAACAAATTCCATTGTTGTGGCGGCAAAAATATCGAGCAAGGTCGTGAGTTCTTTATCGGTAATCACGAGTGGCGGGCAAAATGAATTGGTGTCGGCCGACACTGCGCGGGTAATGGCGCCACGTTTCAGCATGGCGTCGCGAACAGCAAAGGAATCGATGCCAGGTTGATGTGCAGCGGCCCATACGCCAACTGCTCCTCGAGCGTGATGAATAACTCCATCGCTCGCCAGCGACTGCAGTGTTGCCTCAAGTTGTTTGCCAATATGTACGGCACGTTCAAGTAATCCTTCACGCTCCATGATGTTGAGATTGCACAGTGCAGCAGCGCATGCGGTGGCGTGTCCTGAATAGGTGTAGCCGTGGCGCAAAAGGAATGCAGGGTCGGCTTCTAATGGTGCACAAACACTCGGGGCCATAATGACGCCACCAAGTGGTTGATAGCCAGACGTCACTGCTTTTGCAAAAGTGAGAAGGTCGGGAGTCACTCCGTAGTACTGAGCGCCAAACCAAGTGCCGAGTCGTCCGAAGCCGGTAATCACCTCATCGAAAATGAGATATGCGCCGTGCTGGTCGCACAGTTTGCGCAGTTGTTGTAGGTAGCCCTCTTTCGGTGGAAAAACTCCACCAGCACCTTGCAATGGTTCGGTAATAACCGCGGCAAGACGATCTGCATTTTGTGACATGAGGAGCGACATCGCTTCAATGTCGTCGGGGTCTACTTGTACAACGTCGGCAAGAAGTGTTCCATACCCTTCACGGTTGGGCGGAATACCTTGGGCGCTGGTGCCGCCATAGTTGGTGCCGTGGTATCCGCGACCACGAGAAATAATGAGCGTGCGTTCCGGGTGGCCTGCTTGAACATGAGCAAGTCGAGCAAGTTTCATCGCCGAGTCGACACTCTCGGAACCGCTGTTGCAGAGAAAAACTCTCGAGTCGACAATGGGGGAGAGTGAAGCAATGCGCTCGCACAGTTCTTCAGCCACTTTTGTGGTGAAAGGGTCAAAAGCAGAGTAGGCCTCGATGGTGGAGACCTGAGCAGAGATGGCAGCGGCCATTTCTGCACGGCCGTGACCAATGGCGCAATACCAGAGGCTCGCCATGCCGTCGATGTATTCATTTCCCGCGGTGTCGTAAATGCGGGCCCCGTCGCCGCGGGCAACCTCAATGAAATCGGTGCGGGTGGGTTTGGCGAAAGGGTGCAGAAAACGAGGGAACGGGGAAGCCATCTCTAGATGGTAGATCGCCTAGGCTGTCTAGCAATGAAGGGCCTCATTCTTTCCGGTGGTGCTGGCACGCGTTTGCGGCCAATCACCCACACCAGCGCCAAGCAATTGGTGCCCATTGCCAACAAACCCATCCTTTTCTACGGCATTGAAGCCATGGCAGAAGCGGGAATTTCCGAAATTGGCATTATTACCGGTGACACCGGGGCCGAAATTCGCGCCGCCGTCGGCGATGGCTCCCAATTTGGGGTGAAGGTCACCTACATCCCACAAGACGCACCTTTGGGTCTCGCTCACTGTGTGCTCATTGCCCAAGACTTCCTTGGTGACGATGACTTCGTGATGTACCTCGGCGACAACATGTTGCAGCAAGGTTTGTCGAGTTTTGTGCAGCGGTTTGAAAATGCTCGTGCTGCTGGCGGTGCCGATGCGCCGAGTGCACAAATTCTGTTGTGTGAAGTTGAAGACCCACGCCACTTTGGTGTGGCTGAAGTCGATGCTTCGGGCGAAGTAGTGCGTTTGGTGGAAAAGCCATCGAACCCTCCTTCCAACTTGGCGCTCGTCGGCGTTTATCTGTTCGATAAAACCGTCAACCTTGCGGTGCGCAGCATTGCGCCGTCGCCACGTGGTGAGTTGGAAATTACCGATGCCATTCAGTGGTTGGTCGACAATAAGCATCGCATCACTCATGAAGTATTGAAGGGCTGGTGGATCGACACCGGCAAGAAAGACCCACTTCTCGAGTGCAACCGTCTCGTGCTTGAAGTGCTGCAATCAAAGAGTGAGGGCAGTGTCGACGCCAGTTCGCAAATTGAAGGTCGCGTGGTTATTGAAAAGGGTGCAGTTATTGAAAACTCACGCATTCGTGGCCCGGTTGTCATTGGTTCCGATTCCGTAGTGCGCAATAGCTACATCGGCCCCTACACCTCGGTAGGAAATAAGTGCATGGTGTCCAATTCTGAAATTGAACACTCGGTGTTGCTCGACGGCAGTTCCATTGCCGATATCAATCGCATGTCCGACTCATTGGTTGGACGTAATGTGGTGGTCAAGAAATCGCATCAGCGTCCGTCTGCGCTTCGCCTCATGTTGGGTGACGACAGCACGGTCGAAGTCGAATAGTTCTCGAAAGGAACAACGTGGCAATCATTACCCCTTCCGACGTCATTGCTGGCGTGCACATTGTGGAGCCCGCCATGCACGGCGATGAGCGAGGTTTTTTCATTGAGACCTATCGCCGCGAATGGTTTCCGCAGGGTCGCGAAATGATTCAGGCAAACCGTGGCGACCGCCAAGCTGGTTGCCTTGTTGGTTTGCACTATCACTTGCATCAAGCCGACTACTGGTACGTGCCGTTTGGCAAATGCCGCGTGGTGTTGCACGACCTCAGGCAGGGTTCGCCCACCGATGGCAAAACACAGGTCATCGACCTCGGCGAGCGCGCCGATGGTACGCACGACCACCGCGGTATTTTCATTCCGCCAGGTGTGGCACACGGTTTTTCGGCATTGTCGAAGATGACCATTACGTATCTTGTTGATGGTTATTACAACCCTGCCGACGAACTGGGTGTGGCGTGGAATGATCCCGATGTTGGCGCCGATTGGGGAGTCACCAACCCCATCTTGTCGAACCGCGATCAGCAAAACCCTTTGCGTCGTGATATTTCCCCGCAGTGGCAGCCGCACATGGCTTTGCGCCCTTAATTCACTTTTTAGGTAGGTAGAAACATGAAGCAGTTCATTACCGGCGGAGCAGGTTTTATTGGCTCGAATTACGTGCGCTACATCTTGAACAACACCGACGATGAAGTCACCGTGTTCGATGCGCTCACCTATGCGGGCAACTTGTCCACGATGCGCGATGTAGAAAACAACTCGCGCTACAAGTTCGTTAAGGGAAACATCTGCGATGCGGCAGCAGTGGCCGATGCCATGAAGGGCCACGACGCTGTGGTGCACTTTGCAGCCGAGAGTCATGTCGATAGGTCGATTGATGGGTCTGAAGACTTCATCCATACCAACTGCTTTGGTACCAACACAGTGATCGATACCGCTCGCAAGTTAGACGTGAGCAGAGTGCTGCACATTGGTACCGACGAGGTCTACGGCTCAGTCGAAGTAGGTTCATCGCTTGAAACCGATCCGCTTGAACCTCGCTCGCCGTATTCGGCATCGAAAGCTGGGTCCGACCTCATCGCGCTCGCGTATCACCACACGCACGGAACTCCAGTTGTGGTGACGCGTTGCACAAACAACTTTGGGCCATACCAATACCCAGAAAAAGCGATTCCGTTGTTCACTACCAACTTGCTCGATGGCAAGAAAATTCCACTGTATGGCGATGGCTTGAATGAGCGCGATTGGTTATTTGTCGACGACCATTGCTCTGGTGTGTATTTGGTGCTCACCAAAGGAACGCTTGGAGAGATCTACAACATCGGCGCAGGTAACGAAACGCCAAACCGTGTGCTGGTAAACAAACTGTTAGAAGCTTTTGGTGTGGGTGAAGAAATGGTGCAGTACGTGGAAGACCGCAAAGGTCACGACCGTCGCTATTCCGTCAACATCGACAAAATCACCAAGTTGGGTTGGAAAAAAGAACGCACTCTCGATGAAGCACTTGCCGAAACTGTGCAGTGGTATCGCGACAACCGTTGGTGGTGGGAGCCATTAAAGGGCAAGAAGTAATTTCCAAATGAAAGTTCTTGTTACTGGTGCAGCCGGACAGTTAGGTACAGAGCTCGTTTCGGTTTTTGAACGCGGTGGTCATGAAGTGGTGGGTACCACGCACGCCACTCTCGATATTTCACAGCCAACAGCAGTGGCAGAGTGTGTTGCTGCGGTGAAGCCAAACTTTATTGTTCACGCAGCAGCATGGACCGCGGTTGATGCCTGTGAGTCAGATGCGGAGAAGGCATTTGCGGTGAATGGAACTGCAACAGCCTCCCTGGTGAGTGCTGCTGAAAAAGTAGGGGCGCGTGTTGCCTATGTGAGCACCGACTATGTGTTTGACGGAAGTAAAAAGTCTGCATATGTAGAAACAGATGCGGTGAACCCACAATCGGTCTATGGGGCTTCAAAGTTGGCAGGAGAGCAAGCGCTGCGCGATATCGACCTCACTGTGCGCATCTCGTGGGTATGTGGTTTTCATGGTGCCAACATGGTGAAAACAATTTTGCGTATTGCGGCTGCACAGCCTGAACTCACCTTTGTGAATGATCAGGTGGGGCACCCCACGTTTGCCGACGATGCGGCGGGAATGATTGCCACTTTGGTAGAGCATGAACAACAGGGAATATTCCACGTCACAAACCAAGGAGCGGTGAGTTGGCATGGGTTCGCTCAAGAAGTACTGCGTGCAGCCGGGCTCGACCCATCGCGTGTATTGCCTGTGGCTACAGCAGACCTGCAGCCGCCGCGTCCGGCGCCACGACCAGCGAATTCGATTCTCGAAAATGCAGCGCTCGCGCAAGCAGGCTTTACCTTGCTCGATGATTTTCGTATTCCGTTAGCACGCCTTGTGCAGCGTTTAGCAAATTAACGAAAGAAGCTATATGCGCGGAATAGGAACAGTGACGAATGTACTCACCATCGTTGGAGGTACCTTGCTCGGGCTCATTGTGGGCCGCTATATCTCGGAGCGCATACGTCTGACCGTTGAACAGGCTGTCGGAATGACCACATTGGTTCTGGGAATTGCCACAGCGGCAAAAACAGACAACATTGTGTTTCCGCTCGTGAGCGTTGTTTTGGGTGGAATCATCGGCGAATCGTTACGCGTTGAAGATCGTTTTGAATCGTTAGGCAATTGGGTACGACGCAAAGTAGAAGTGAAATCTCAATCGGGTTGGATGTCGCGCAGTTCTCTTGCAACGTTGCATCCGCGCTTTGTAGAAGGTTTCGTGACGGCAACTCTTTTGTTTTCCATCGGGCCCATGTCCATCTTGGGCTCCATCGACGACGGTTTAGGCAGGGGAGCTCAGATCCTCATTGTGAAAGCAGCGCTCGACGGACTCGTATCAATTCTCTTTGCTGCAACCATGGGCTGGGGTGTGGCAATAAGTGCAGTCATCGTGGGGATATATCAAGGCCTGATGACACTAGGTGCCTCAGGCCTTGATGCAATTCTGACTGATCGTATGGTGCACGAGATGAGTGCAACAGGCGGAATCATGATTTTGGGTATTGCACTTCGGTTTATGGAAGTGAAACCTATTCGCGTAGGAAGCTTGCTTCCTGGGCTTTTTGTTGCGCCGGTATTAGTAGCGCTTTTTGCCCGCTGACGCACCGTAAGGCTTGCGACCAGCTGCTGCTGGACGACCCGACTCACCATCACGTGCACCGCGGAAACCACCTTCACGTGGTCCACCTGTGCGTGGTGCGCCTGAACGAGGAGCTGCTCCGTCACGTGCACCGCGGTAGCCGCCAGCTGAAGAGCGTGGTGCTCCATCGCGTGGGCCTGCTGTGCGTGGTCCACGGTCACGGAATCCACCTTCACGAGGTGCTCCATCGCGTGGGCCTGATGTACGAGGTCCACGGTCGCGGAATCCACCTTCGCGTGGTGCTGACGAGCGCTCTGAAGTGCGAGGTCCACGGTCACGGAATCCGCCTTCACGGAATCCACCTTCGCGTGGTGCGCCTTCACGTGGGCCAGAGCTACGTGGGGTAAAAGTACGTTCTGGGCGAGGACCATCGCTGCGCTCTGTGCGCTCTGCGCGTGGTGTATCTGAACGGTCAGAAAAACGAGGAGCGCGATCACGATCGCCACCACGTGAACCGCCATCACGGCGTCCACCGCGTGAGCCACCATCACGACGTCCGCCGCCTCCACCATCACGACGTCCACCACCACGTGGTGAGTCGAGACGCTCTTCATGCAACACGATGCTGCTTGATTCACGGAATACGCGCTCGCCAGGAGCAAGCTCGGCGAGGAAGTCGTCTTCAGGTGTCACGCGAGTTGTGGTGGGCTCAATGCCTGCGCTCTTGGTGAGTGCACGCACGTTACGACGCTGATTGTCGGTCATGAGAGTAATGACGGTGCCAGTTGCACCAGCACGTGCGGTACGGCCAGAGCGGTGCAAGTAAGCCTTGTGCTCTTCTGGTGGATCAGCGTGAATGACTAAAGCAATGTCGTCAACGTGAATACCGCGAGCGGCAATGTCGGTTGCGACCAATGTGTCGGCGCGACCAGACGAAAATGCCGACAAGTTACGTGCGCGAGCAGCTTGTGACAAGTTGCCGTGCAATTCAACACTTGGAACGCCAGCTTTCATGAGCTGTTCTGCAAGGCGAGCAGCACCGTGCTTGGTGCGTGTAAAGACGAGTGTCTTTCCAGGA
>JAURNB010000057.1 GCA_030830415.1 Acidimicrobiales bacterium
TGCCGGCGTTCTACCCGTAATTGAGCCAAGAGCTGGTCGGTCGTTTCATTGCTAATGGCAATGCCGAGTTCAAGGCGAAACTGCACCTCATTTGCCACATCGGCCCCATAGGCAAAGCCTGTGGTTTTCGCCTGACCCGACACCGCAAAGGTGGTGTACCCCTCGGGGTGATGCTCGCAGGCCATGAGTTTGGAATAGGGCCACTCTTTGTTGTTGGTGTCGCCACGGAACATTGCACGTTTATTAGTGATGAGCACTTCCCCATCGGAAATGGAAGTAATTGTTTCTTCTCCGGCAATGAGTTTGCCCTTTGAACGGCCCGTGTTGAGACGAACTTTGCCAAAGATCGGAAAGGAAACGCCGCCATAGCCACCCTGATACGAAGAAGCAGATCGACGCGTTTCCAACAGAGCACAATTTGCGATGAGAGCAATTGCGTATTCACCTTTTTTCAGAAGGAAACCTGTGTCGAAGGGGTCGAAGAGCCCCTCAATGTCGTTGTTACCGCATCGCTCGACTGCATTGATCATGACATCGAGTTTTTCTGATTGCGATTGCCAACTGCCAATCTGCTCTTGTTCAGCAGTTGCTTGCTCGAGTGCTTCTTTCTCTGCACGTCGCTTCTTCAATTTCGAAAAGAGACCCATGCCCATGACCATAGGCGATGGGTGTATGCCTAAACGACTGTCACCTTGACGAAGTGATAGCCCGTTGCGCCACTAGGGGCTACTGGGCGCACTTGTTCATCTTGCACCACACCGTCGGCATCGGTGACGCGTACCGCAATGCGATGATCGCCCGCTGGCGCATTCCACTTTGTGCGCCATTGCGCCCAAGTGTCGCCAGTTCCTCCTGGCACCACTTCTGCTGCACGCCAAGGCTCTTCATCTATTTGCACTTCCACTTTCGCCACACCAGAACGAGGAGCCCACGCAAGACCACCAATGGGAACTTCGCCTGCTGCAATGTCGTCACCTACACGCGGAGTATCGATGCGGCTTGAAGCAAGCATCGGACCTTCGGCCGACCAGCCACGCTTTAGCCAATACGGCTCGAAGTCTTCCCAGGTGGTGAGTTCAAGATCGGTGAGCCACTTGGTTGCAGAAACATATCCAAACAACCCAGGAACAATCATGCGTATGGGGAAACCATGTTCTGCCGTGAGAGTTTCACCGTTCATAGAAGTAGCGAGCATTGCAGGGCGACCATCGAGCACAGCATCTACTGGCGTTCCACATGTCCATCCATCACTACTGGTACTTGCAAGTTGCGTTGCTGCTTTTTGTACACCAGCAAGTTTCAACACATCGGCAAGCAACACTCCGCCCCATCGTGCATTGCCAATAAGGTCTCCGCCAATTTCATTGGAAACACAACCAAGGGTGATGACGTTCTCTACCTGGGGCAACGCAGAGATATCTTTCATCGTCAAAGTGATTTCGTTATCTACAAGGCCATGAATACGTAGTTTCCACTCAGCCACTTTGAGTTGCGGAGTTGACCCAATGGCAGTATCGATGCGAAAGAACTTCGACTGCGGTGTGATGAATGGAGCAATTTCTCCGGCCGCGGCAACAGGAGCATCAGGAATCACCAGCGTGTTGTTCGCCAATGAACCAACGGTATTACCACTTTGCAGCGGTTGCTTTGATCCTCCGCAGGCCGACCAAACAACACCGCCAACGGCAACCCCCAATGCTTGGGTAAGAAATTGTCGGCGGTCCATATGACCATTGAAGCACTATTAGTGATTGGAGACTATGCGTGCTAACGAATAACTATTATTTCACCTTCACGGTCTTCCAGGGTGAGGGGTTGCCGGCACGGTCGATGACACGCACCTGAAGTGTTTTCGCCTTGGTATTAACTGTCAAAGTCTGAGACTTTGCCTTCGGATTCGCATATTTAACGCTTGTGGCCTTCTTACTGGCCCCAGAGCGCATTTCTACTGAACCAATGCCTGAGTTTGCATCACTTGCCCGCACCACAATTCTCGCGCCATTCTTTTTTGCTACCCGTGCGGAAGCCACACTCACTGCGCTTTCAGGAGCAGCAGAAGCAACTGCTGTTGCATCGTTCAATACGGGAGCTGTGGTATCGAGAATGATGTCGTCGGTGTAGTTCGATGATTGAGCATTGAACCGCGAGATGAAACGCACATACACCGTTTTTGGCAAACGCTCATCGCGGCTCGACACTAAGGTCCATTTCACTTCGGCAAAAGAGTCGGTGAGATCGACCGTTTGAGAAACTTTGAATCCACCGTCATTTGAAATGATGGCTTTGACTGAAGTAGCGAGACCAGTGATGAAGACGGTGACGTTTTTCTTGTTGGTGAATTCATCGGCATCGTTGATGGACACACCAACAGGCCTACCCGTTGTAAATGAGCGAATCTCGCCTTTTGTAGTTCCGTGCACATTTTTTGCCACCACTTGGAAGTAATACGTGTTCGCTTCCAGAAGTTCGCCTGTTTTTTGAGAGACCTCAGTAGCTTCAGTTCCCGTGAGAACTTTGGACTCCACAGTTGTTGTTGTTCCCGACAAAGTTGCATTGCTTCCCAGCACAAAACTCACTGTGGTCTCTGCCCCATTGGGGTTGACCGATGCGTTCAACACAGCATTGGTGGCCGCTACGGAAGTTGCTGAAGATGTAGTTGCCACGGGCTTGACGCCTGCGACGGTAAAACTTTGCGTGGCAGATGCACTGAGATACAACCCATAGCCCCCTGCAGTGGCGACAATGGAGCACGTTCCACTTGAAACAACCGTCACCGTAGAGCCAGAAACCGTACATACCGATGTGGTTGAACTGGCGTAGCTCATCGAGGCACCGGCAACTGATGAGGTGGCGGAAACACTAAATGGTGCAGCACCTAGCGACTTGTTTGCCAACGCACCAAAGGTCACGGTCTGAGTTGCGACACCCGAGACCACGACTGGCGTACCCGTTGCAGAAGGTGTTGTGCCATTGCCCAGTTGCGAGAATGTTCCTTGCCCCCAGCAATACACCGTGCTGGTTGAGGTCAATGCACAAGTGTGCAACTCACCCGCTGACACAGCTACCGCATTGGCAACGCCCGACACTGAGGTGTAATACGGAACCGCATTTACACCTGCGTAGGTGTCGCCCACTTCGCCGTACGTGCGCGAACCCCAACACGCAACCGTCGATATAACTGTTACCGCACACCCATGCTTACCGTTAATGCTTATTGACTTCACGCCTGTAATTGCAGTAGTCGCCGCATCCTGAACCGCCTGAGCATAGAGCGGGCGTACAGGTCCAGTCTCTCCTCGATTATTATCAATGCGGTTGTTTCCTACACGACCATCATTATTATTTCCCCAGCAATACGCTGTACCACCCGTCGCAATCCCGCAGGCAGAACCGACGCCCACCGATATCGCTACTACACTCTCTAATGCAGTGGTTGAATTAGTCTTCACAGTTACAGGCGATGTACTGAACTGCACAACCGGATCAGAGAGTAGCGGCCTTGTTAAACCATCGCCCAATCCACTTAAGGGCGTGCCTGCCCCAAGCCCTCCATATCTAATGTCTTCTGGACTTCTGTCGGCTAGTGCAGTTCCAGGCGTGTCGCTTTCAGCAGTGCCCCAACACTTCACCCCTCCCCCACTTTCTATGACTGCACAAGCGTGCGATAGCCCCGCTGCCACCTGGCTTGCAACACCTGCGGTTAACCCAGTCACAGTTGCTGGAGTGGAGTCAGAAGTTGGCGTTAGGGAACCACGACCTAACTGACCACCCGAGTTCTTACCCCAACACACCACACCCTGCGAAGTAGAGATTGCACAACTGAAGTTTTTACCCGCAGTTACTGCAGTGGCATCGGTCAGGCCAGTAACTGTTGCAGGCCCTGAACCGGATGACACACCAAGTTCGCCCGACACGTTGGAGCCCCAGCATGTCACTGTGCCGCCAGTGATGAGCGCACACACGTGTGCATCGCCTGCAGAGATTGATGCAACGTTCGACACGCCGGCAACCTTGACCATCGTGCTGCGATTTGTTGTTGTTCCGTCACCTAATTGGCTACTGGAGTTATCGCCCCAGCAATACACCGAACCTTCAATGACTACGCACGTAAAGGCACGGCCAGCCGAGAGCCGCCCCGCATCTGTTCGAGACGCACTCACCGCCTCGCCCGAGTCGGCACGCACCACAGATGGCGCAAGACCTAACATTCCTAGAATTGCTACGGCGAAAAGGCATTTACGGAACATTTGCCTATTTTACTTTAATTGTCCTCCAAGGCGAGGGGTTGCCAGCACGGTCAATGACCCTGACCTGCAAAGTTTTTGCCTTGGTATTTACCGTCAGGGTCTGAGACTTTGCCTTCGGATTCGCATATTTCACGCTCGTGGCCTTTTTACTGGCCCCAGAGCGCATTTCTACCAAGCCAATCCCCGAGTTTGCATCGGTCGCCCTCACCGTAATTCTCGCGCCATTCTTTTTCGCCGCACGAACCGAGGCAACACTGACCGCAGCCGCCGGCGCGGTGGCAGCAACTGCAGTTGCGTCACTTAAAACAGGAGCCGTGGTATCGAGAATGATGTCGTCTTGGTAGTTCGATGACTGAGTACCAAAACGAGAGACAAACTTGACATATACCTGTTTCGGTAAACGCTCATCACGGCTTGAAATGAGCGTCCAGTTAATTTCGGCAGATCCATCAACAAGTGTGAAAGTTTCTGCAGCACCAAAGCCACCGTCGTTTGAAACAATGGCCGACACTGAACCCGAGGCACCAGTTACCGACAACACCACTGTCTTCTTATTGGTGAACTCAGCAGCGCTATTGATGGTGACACCAACAGGACGCGCAGTGGTGAACGACTTAATTTCACCAGTTGCTGTTCCAAAAGAGTTCGCTGCTTCCACACGGTAGTAGTAAGTAACCAATTCGGAGAGACTCGTGATGGACACCGGAACCGATTCATCGGCGAAGTCGGTAACAGTACGGCCTTCGTACA
>JAURNB010000058.1 GCA_030830415.1 Acidimicrobiales bacterium
GCAAATTGGTCAGATACTCCCTTGCCCACTGGGCCGTAAACAGACATCCCGTATCGCGTTGATAGGTCGATGTACCCGAGCTCGGGGAAAAAGCGTGGTGGAGCAACGCGAATGAATCGAATAGATAAACACATCGCTGTGAGAAGGGCCAGCCCGTTTCGCCATTTGGGGTAAGCATTTCTGTGAAAAGCAAAAAGCCATACGAGAAAGATCAACAACACGGGTACGTGTGCAATGGCGTAGTAGGTATTTGATGCCTGGGCTAACCACTCGTGCTCGAGAACAAACTTTTGCAAAGAAAGCTCTGAGGGGAGAAAGATCTCTCGCTGAAAATTCTCTAACGACTTTCCGCGCTCAATTGCACCTAATGATTGGTCGAGTGGAAGCACGCGGGCCAAGCGCCACAACGTATACAAACCCGCTACAAAGGAAATTTCTTTTGTGGCCGCAATGAATTGTGTTTGCACTTTGGCCGCCATGGAAGAGCCTTGGGGCGATGGTGTTGTCATGCGCTGTACTGCAAACGATGCTGTTGCGCTTGATGCAGCAATTGCAGCACCTTGTTGCCATGTCAGCCAATCCATGTGGAAGAGCGTAAAGGGTAATGACTAGCCGAGGTTTGGCCAGCGCCGTTTTTGCCGGCGTCGTTGGCCTGCGGCACCTAGCTTGCGGTGCTCATAGAGGCTCCATTGACGTCTCCAGCCAGAGTATTCAGGCCCAGTGAGTGCAGTGGAACGACCAGCGGCAGCGCGCTGACGTGATGTCCAGAAATCGGTGAGCGACTCATCGCCAAGAAGAGTGACTGCTTTTTCAATGCGCTCATTGAAGCGACGCGTGTTGTCGTTTTCTTCGGGGAAAAGTGGTGCTCCAAAAATCACACGTACGTGCCCACGGCGGGGGCGCTTCATTCCCTTCCCGAAAATGGAGCCAGTTCCATCGATGAACACCGGCACAACTGGTGAACCTGTTTTGATGCTCAAATAAGCGGCGCCCGCTTTGAAGTCTTGACCCCAGCCATCTGGCGAGCGGCCGCCTTCGGGGTAAATGACCACGCTCCAGTCGCGAGCAAGAAGTGCACGCAACTCATCTGAAGATTTGCGGCTGGTGGTTTCGCGGTCAATAGGGAATGCATTGAGTGCAAGAGCCGCAATGGTGCCCTTCGTGCGCTTATCGAAGAAGTAGTCGGCAGCGGCAGCAACAACTAAACGGTCATTCCACGGAGAAGGAACCGCTGTGGTCATGAGCGGAGTATCGATGTGTGAATGATGATTGGGAGCGAAAATGACTCCACCCACATCGGTTCGTTTTGCTAGGTCGCTCAAGCGATCGATGCCTTCAACTTTCGGGCGCGCCAAGAACTTCACCATTCCTGTGACGGGTCCGGCTACCAAAATGCGACGCACCGCACGTGCTGCAGGCTTGCGAGCAAAAGACGTGTCGAAGTAAGCGCCCAAATGTGGTTCTTTGGGTGGAACACTCACACCACGCGGAACTGACGGAGCGCGAAAGGGGAATCCGGCTCGGCGCCAAAATGCCACACCTTTCGACGCAACTTTTTCAACGCCAGCAATGCCACGAGCTCCGCGTTGTAAAACGCGTCGTGCCGCTGCTGAGCGGCTCTTGAAAGCGGGGTAGTTATTTGCCATTGTGCAACACCATTATTTCACATCGGCAATCATGATTGGCGGTGTATGGAAGTGGGTGATGGTAGGCGAACGACCCACAACATCGCTGGCAATTTCCAAAGCATCATTGAAAGTAGACGCAGGAGTGAAACCGAGTCGACGAATGGTGGGTGCATCGCCGCCCACAATGATGACCTTGCCACAGTGCTGAAGGGCATGGCTGCCCCAGTACCACATGTAGAACGGGTGCACTCCGTGGTAAGCGTTTCCTGTGCGGTACAAGTGCTTGTACCACTCGTCTTCGGCAAACTTCTTTTCAAAGCGTGCTTCTAATTCGCTTGGCACAGTGGTCTCTGTCAGAACTTGTTCAAAGAAGTCGATGTAACTCGGGTGATGTACAGGGTGGAACTCGTTAGTGGTGGGGTGGGTCATGATGATGACACCACCTTCACGTACGAGTGGTTTGTTGCGATACAGGTTGAAGAAGTAACCAAGGCCTGTGCACATCACCAAGATGGGGTTCATGATGGAGTTCACGTTGTACGGGCAAATAAAAGGAATACCCATGGTGAGAATGTCGGTTTGACCCTGCACTTCAACAAGCTGCTGGCGATACACGTTTGCTGTGGTCACTTTATGAACTGCTTCCACTTCACCGGCTTGAATGCTCGTCATCTGGTGAGGAGCCTCAATGGACTGGAAAATGTTGCGGCGCATGCGAGCAGGGGTGCGGTTCAGTGCTGCTGACGACGCAACAAACTTGGCGCGGTCGCGTGCATTCCATTCCCATTCACGCTTTCCCAGAAAGTCGAATGCCGACGGGAAGGTGTCGTTGTTGACTGTGGTCTCAATTTGGAAAATTTTCGGGCCATGCTTTTTCATGATCTCGCCCATGCGCCAGTTGCTCTTATGCAACTCACTCTTGTGCTGATCCATGAACGAACGGCTGTTTTCCATGGTGTGCGTGTTGTGGTGATGACGCAGTGAGCGGTACGACGAGAGACCCGTTGCAGTGCTCTTCCAGCCGCCATCCATGGCAACCAAGTTGATGTTGACATAGACCAGCAAGTCGCTTTCGGCTGCGCGCTTGTTGATTTCTACTTCTTCACCATGAGGTGTTTCGCCAAGAAGGGCCAAGTTGTCTTGGTCTTCGGCATCGTGTTGATACAACATGCCACGAGGGGCAAAAGCATCGTAAACACGATCACCGAGCATGTGTCGCAGTTCGTCTTCAGTCATGCGGCGATGGAGGGCAAGCGCCGCGATGATATGGACGTCGTCAACACCAGCTTCTGCAGCAAGGTCGAGAACCGATTCAATGACGCGTTGACGAATGTCGGGGCGTGTCATTTTGGGAAGTGGCAGCGAGATGTCGTCGAATGCAATGGTGAGCTTCATGCCAGGGAACAAGAGCGTTGGCAATGGATCCATCTCGATGGGGTTCAACAGTGCATGACGAATTGCAGCATCGATGTCGTCGATGGGTGCTTCTGGCTCTGGAGCGTAAATGACTCGCGAGCGATCGGCAGGCAACTTCTCGAGCGAGTAGTTTTCGCCGCGCCAAAAAAGAATGGGTGGGGTAGAGCGGTCTACATCTAATACAAATCCTGGACGTGGCATTAGCGCAATTTCTCCTGTCGCATATCGAAGGCCACCTTGATGGCTCCTCGCGCACCTGCCTCGGAGGCATGGCGCAGTGCTTGTTGATATTCAGATAACGGGTAAGTAGCTGAGAGCATTTGTTCAGCACGTATTTCATTTGCCAATTCAATTGCCATCAAAAATGTGCGCTGTTTGGTGCCGTTGGGCAATGTTTCCGTGCCATACGTGTAAGCACCCATCAGTTGTGTTTCACGGTGCCATAAGCCAGTGAGGTCGGTGGTGACTTCACTTGGCATTCCCATGAGAACAATGCGTCCACGTGGGCGAGTCATGCGTAGCGATAATGCGATGCTGTCGCTATTGCCAACAGCGTCGATGGTGACATGTGCTCCGGAAGACAAGTAGTCGCCAACAACATGGCAACCTGCTGCGTGGCGCACAGCGCGCATCAGCTCATCGGGCTTCACAACGGAAGTTGCACCGAAGGTTTTTGCGAGTCGCATCTGGGCGGGGTAGCGAGCACCAACGATGATGGTTGCTTGTGGAGAGTATTTGCGCAGTGCGGCAATCGCGCTGAGGCCCATGGTGCCTGCACCCAGCACGGCAAAGAGCGGAGTTTCAGTTGTGCTTGCATGAGAAATCGCCAAGAGCGCGGCGTGAATGCCGCCAGCAACTGGTCCTACAAGAACTGCACGTTCATCGGGCATATCGCTTGCGATGGTGTGAATTTGTGATGCATGGGCAATGAGCTCTGTTGCCCAACCTCCGCCAGTGGAATTGCAAAAACCAATTTGGATTCCGGGCTCTAATGGCGGCATTGCTAAATGCGCATAGTCGTCACCATCACCTGGTGCTGCATCGGGAAAGGGAAGTTCTGCACCGCGTGCAGCGTGGCCAAGCACTGGTTCAATAACGACGCGTTCACCGCTATCGAGCGTGCCAACAATTTCGTGCCCAGGTACAAAGGGGAAACTCACCCAATGTTCGAAGTAGGTAGAAGCATGACCTTCCACGGTGGCAAGGTCGCTGCCACAAATGCCGGTGAGCAACGGATGCACACGTTGCCATTCGTTGTTCACCAGTTCGGGCGGCTCACAGTTCGTGAGTGTGAGTGGCCCAATTTTTGCAGCAGTGCCTGTGTCGATGCCCGATACCAATCGAGCCAACATAAAGCGGCCAGTGCTGCGGTCGACGCGGAGTGCTTTCATCGTTGACGCTCATTCATGAGTGGGGAAAATGGCAAGATGCGCTTAGGCGCGCCCGCTGCTTTTTCCCAATCTTCTACAAGCCAGCCACGCTTACGAGCAATAGAAGCAAGGCGAGTTTCGGGGTTCACAGCAACAGGGTGCCCGACTGCTTCAAGCAGGGGAAGGTCTGAAGTGGAGTCGGCGTAGGCCACACAGTCGTCGAGGTGTACGCCAAGAGAAGCGCAATAATCGGCAAGCACCTGAGCACGTGTTTCACCAGTGGGTGGAGCTTTAATGAGTTGCCCGCTGTACGTGTTGTCGGGGCGAATAGACATTTCTGCTCCAACAATTTCATCGAAGAGTGGTCGCAAGCCTTCAACATTGAAAGTGAGTGCACCGGTAATGAGAATGGTTTTGTGGCCGAGTGCACGATGCTCACGGACGCGACGTATGGCGGCAGGGAATGATTTTGCAATGATGACGTCGGTCATCATGAGCTGAGTATCGATAGCAATTTGGTCGACAGGTGCGTCTTCATAGCGACGATAGAAGTAGCGCAAGAAGTCGCTGCGGTCTTTGCGGTCCATTGAGAGCAGGGTGGGGGCTTCTTTCATGGTGCGCAAGAAATAGCGGGCACGCTCTGCGTTATTGAGATGGCGCGTTGCGAGCCATGAGTAGCTCTCTACGACGTTTGAAGCAATGAGTGTGTTCTCTAGGTCAAATGCGGCAACTTTGCGATCGGGCGAAAGCACGTTGGCGCGCAAACGTGCGGCGCGGTCGGTTTTGGTTTTTCCCGGCGTCATTTTGACGCGGGCATGGTCGACCACAGAAGGAAGATGCACTTCTTTTACGTAGTGATTCCAATTCACTACGCGCGGGTCGAAACAAAAATCACGTTGGTCTGTTTGGTCGAGTTCATTCCACAGTGAGAGCAGGTTGTCAACGCTGTAAATGGCTTCGCACTCGGTGTACAAACCGTAGAGCTCTACATATTCCAGAGCACGTTCTACTTCAATACGCTTTTCGTCGAGCTTTGCCGACCATGCAGCTTGTGCGCCACGCAAGGGAAGTGCTTGCAGTACTCGTTCGCCTTGTGTAATTACAGTTTTGGCACGTGAGAGCTGTTGTTGCACACGCCCGCGGCCGGGGAAGCGCCAATCGGGAACCACAATGGGCTGGCCTTCTGCGTCGTAAATGGGGTGTTCGGTAAACCAGTCGCGCACATTGTTCACCAAGTCGCTGTAGCGCAAGGGGTTTGTGCTTCCTGAAGCAACCTGTGTGATGTACGGAGATTTCTCGGGGCCTGCTGCTGCAACAGCAATGATGGCTGCAACTACTAGGTCAACGGGAATGACGTCGACGGTTCCTTCTGGTACGCCAGGAAATTCACGCAAGAGCCCACGTGCGTAGGAAATGATGACGGGTTCCGCCATGCGAAAGCCGCGAATCCAGCCTGGCTTTGGTTCAAGAACTGCCGACTCGATAATGGAGGGGCGCACGATGTTGACGGGAAGTGCACCTTTTGTTTCAGTGAGTGCCTGCTCGCCAAGTGCCTTGGTGAATGCATAAGCATCGGGCCAACCCACGCTTGCTGCGCGTGAACGGCCTGCTTGAACAAGTTCGCTGCTCACCCAACGTTCGCGTAATTGTTCAGTCTTTGCTGCCAGTGCAGGAGCGCCAGCTGCGCCAAGTTCGCGGCGTGCACCCTTGCGGAAACCTTCCAGCACTTTTGGCGTACGGCTTGCTGCTTCAACGTCGCTTCGCAAGCGTCGTGCCGAGGCCACTTCTGCTTTCCAGCTCAGCCCAATATCAAAAGGGCCTTCCGACACCAGTTGCTCAGGTGCTGTGCCGCGCCGGTTGCCTGCTACGTAACAAGTGCTCACAGCAACAAGGTGTGGCATGTTGGTGCCACCCGGGTGAAGTTCATTGAGTAGGGCAGCGAGTCGTGTTGGGCCTAAGAGGTTGACTTCAACTGCAGAGTCGAGTGGCGAGTCGAACGACACCGCTGCAGCCGAGTGAATAATGATGTCGCATGAGGCAAGTAGCGCGCGGTCGGTTTCATTGAGCGATAAGCCATCAACAGAAATGTCGCCGTCGAGCGCATGCACGCATCGTGCGGTCATTGCATCGAAGGTTTCTGCACTGTTGGCATGCATGTCGCGTAAACGGTCGAAAGCGTCGTTGCTCAGAATTTCACGCTTCACTCGCGATGCTGCACCGCGGCGACCTCCTCGAATAATGAGAAAGAGCTCGCATCCTGGTGCACTGCGTAGGAGGCGTTCCACGAGGGCAGTGCCCACGAATCCGGTGGAACCGGTGATGGCGATCTTGCGCCCCGATAGAGAATCAGCAATCATGCGAGACTTTTCTAGCACATTCCTCTACCATTTGGTAGAGGCGAACGGGAAAACGGGGAAATATGGCTGAAATCCGTAAAAAACATGCTCAACCCACGCGGGAACGGATTCTCGACGCCGCCCTTGACCTCTTTGGTTCGGGTGGGGTCGACGCCACCAGCCTCGACGACATTGCCCGCGCTGTGGGGGTGGCCAAGCAGACGGTGCTCTATTGGTTTGTCACCAAAGAAGAATTGGCTGTTGCAGTGATGCAGCGCGTTGCCGATGAACTGGTGTTGGAAATTGGTGCAGCTATTCGCTCGGCCCCACATGGTTTTGCGCGTATTGAGGCAACAGTGACCGCGGTTTTTCGCCCTGCCATTCGCCGCCCGGCCTTACTTGGTCTCATTCGCGAACTCAACCGCTTGCCGCCAGCACTGAGTGAAGCACTCATCGACAAGGTGGCTCCACTCATCAACATGGCCGCGCTCTATTTGGAAAAAGAAATGGATGAAGGACGCCTACGTCGTGCCGACCCACATTTGTTATTGGCCTTTGTGTATTCCACTGTGGTGGGTGTTGCTACAGAGCCAGTGGCGCTTCGTGCAGTGGGGTGGCAGCCCACAACGGTGGGTCTGCGTGCATTGCGTCGTGAACTGCTCGAATTTTTGCGAGCTGCACTCACGCCTTAGTGGCTGGTGTGTCGACGGCGACGAGCGTGTCGTTCGAAGGCCAGTTCAATGAGGCGGTCGATGAGGTCGCTGTAAGAGATTCCTGTTTGTTCCCACAACTTTGGGTACATCGAAATCGGTGTGAACCCGGGAATCGTGTTGACCTCGTTGCATAAGAAGCGTGAGGTTGATTCTTCAAAGAAGAAATCGACTCGGGCGAGGCCATCGCAGCGGAGTGCTTTGTAAATGTTGAGGGCTTTTTCGCGTACTTCTTGCGATTGCTCTGCGGTTAACAGTGCTGGAATATGCAAAGTGGCACTGTTGTTGACGTATTTGTCTTTGTAGTCGTAGAACTCGCCAGCAGGAACAATTTCTCCGGGCACCGAGGCAATGGGTTCCATATTTCCCAGAACCGCAACTTCTATTTCTCTTCCGGCAATGAATTCTTCGCAGATTGCCCATTCGTCGTATTGAAAGGCCAGGTGCAGTGCGGTCATGAAATCTTCGCGACGAGCAACCTTGCTTACTCCTACCGAAGAACCCATGTTGGCAGGTTTGACGAAAATGGGGAAACCGAGTTGGTCGATGGCGGCATCAATATCGGCTGGTGAACATTCACCGTCACGCAGCGCAATGAAGGCAGGTTGTTCAATGTTGTGGTGCTGCAATATTTGTTTGCTCACCACTTTGTCCATACATACTGCGCTCGACAAAACGCCAGACCCTACGTAAGCGATATTGCCAAGTTCGAGCATGCCTTGCACGGTTCCATCTTCGCCGAGGGGTCCGTGGAGCAAAGGCAAAACAACGCATTGAGCAGAGAGCGACGTAATGGTTTGCAAATTCGTTGGCGTACCGGTGGTTGATAACCGACCTGTAGCTAACTCATCACTAGTGGGGCTAACGAGATTCCAATTGCCTGCTCGGCTAATACCAATCGTGGTGATGTCGTATTTCTCGGCATTGGCTGCCGCAATGACATGAGCTGCTGTGACGCAACTGACGTCGTGCTCTGCGGACTCGCCACCAAAGAGAACAATAAGAGGAATGCGGGAAGAAGCGTTCATATTTCTTCCCCCGACGGTACACGTGTGGCGAGACTTTTATCGCACTCACGACTTCCGACGGTAGGGAGCAGTATCTTTGGGGCATGCGCATTCCTCTCGCTGAAGTTGCAGGCGTTTTGCATGCATCTGTCGTGGGCGAGGTAGAAAGTGGTCTGGTGGCCGACGGGGTGTCGTATGACTCTCGACAAGTACTGCCAGGAAATCTCTTTGTCGCCATCGTTGCACAGCGTGATGGTCACGATTTCGTACTCGATGCGGTTCAATCGGGTGCTGCTGCAGTTTTGGTGTCACGAGAAGTATTGGGATGTTCCATTCCTCAACTCGTTGTGGCCGATACGTCAGTTGCGCTGACCGCACTGGGAAAATGGGCACGTGGACACGTGAAGTCAACTGTAGAAAATCGTGTTGTAGGTATTACTGGTTCGGTGGGTAAAACATCAACCAAAGATTTCATCGCAGCAGTTTTACGTTCTCAGTTTGCGGTCGGTGCAAGTGAGAAATCACTCAACAACGATCAGGGCGTACCCGTTACTTTGCTGAACGCACCAGATGCGGTTCGCGCACTAGTTGTGGAAATGGGAATGCGTGGCTTTGGGGAGATTGCACGGCTTGCAGAACTGGTCGAGCCTCATATTGGAGTCATCACTGCAGTGGGTGAATCGCACAGCGAGCGCGTGGGTGGCGTAGATGGTGTGGCGCGGGCCAAGGCAGAACTGGTTGAGTCGTTGCCTACAGATGGTTTTGCTGTGCTGAATGCCGACGATGCTCGTGTTGTGGCGATGCGCAGCAAAGCCAGTGCCAAAGCACTCACTTATGGAATTGCAGCAGATGCCGATGTGCGCATTTCCGACCTCGTGTTAAACGGCGAAGGCTGTGCTTCGTTTCGCATCACTTCGCAGTGGGGAAATGGAAGTTGCACGCTCGCGGTGCCGGGCAAACACATGGCAAGTAATGCTGCAGCGGCTGTGTTGGTAGGGGCGTTATGTGGGGTTTCTGTTGCCGATGCGCTGCGAGCAGTTGAGCACACAGAGATGTCGCCCATGAGAATGCAGGTACATGCGCTTGCAAATGGCGTCTTGCTCGACGATTCATATAACGCAAGCCCCACATCGATGGCAGCGGCATTGCATACCTTGGCAAGCATGACGGCCGATCATCGTGTTGCAGTGCTTGGCGTGATGGCAGAAATCTCCGATGCAGAAATGCAGCACAAGAACATTGCTCAATTAGCGCAAGATCTTGGTATTGAAGTCATTGCATTCCAAACAGACCTGTATGGCTTGGCAAGCTGCAATACGTATGAAGAGGTGCATGCACTCTTGCAAAAGCGTTCTGCAAAAACTGCAATTCTTCTCAAGGGTTCACGTGTTGCGGGCCTCGACGCCGTCACGGGGTTACTGCTGGGAAGCTGATTCCTTACGCGTGTCGACCAATTGAATATTGCACCACCATGCAAGTAAGAGTGCCCATATTGCGCCGCCGATGAGAACCCAACGTGCGCCGAAGTGGTCGATGACGGGGCCAAACACAAGGTTGCCAAGGGGTACCGTTCCGCCAAAGGCCATAAACCACAGTGCCATCACGCGGCCTCGTTCGTTAGGGGCGAGGCGCGACTGCAAAATAGTCATCATCGATGTGGTGGTGCCAAAGTAGGCAATACCTAAAAAGAAGCCAACGATGAAGGCTTGAATTGGTGTGCGTGCAATGGCGAAGAAAAACAAACACACGGCAAATGATGCAAACCCGTATTGAATAATTCTTCGCTTGTCGGCCTTTACAAAAATGGTTCCTATAGCGAGTCCGCCTAAAGCAGCACCCAAGCCCCAAGTTGCGTAGAGCCATTTGTAAACAGGAGCCCCTTCGTCGATGCCGAAGTTGAGTGATGCAACAGCGGGGAAGAGGCCTACGTACGGCAATGAGAAAAATGAAAAAGTGGCCAGTGAAATGAGGAGGCGATTAATTTCTGTTCGCTCACGGGCAATCTTTAAACCAGCAGTGAACTGGCGCCAACCAGGTTCGGAAGCAATTTTTTGAAGAACAGGTAATTGCACTCTCATTAATGCGCCTATCACGAAAAGATAGGTGACTGCATTCATGAGGAAGAATTGCGATGTCGTGACTCCCCAGGCAGATAACACGGCAACGATGATGGGGCCAATGACGCGTGATCCGTTAATGAGTGTTGAATTCAATGCAATGGCGCCAGACAAGTCTTGCGGCGGTACAAGCGTAGGAAGCGATGCCGACCAAGCGGGAGCATTTAAGGCATTGCCTACACCAACACCGAATTGCATGAGGAATAGCAACCAAATTGCCGCGTCGCTCGCCGCAAGCGGAAACAACATGAGTGAGAAAAACAACTGCACTGTTTGTGTGACAATGAGCCATTTGCGGCGATCGAACTTGTCGGCAATAACGCCTGCGGGAATCGAAAGAATGAGAAGAGGGCCAAGTTGGGCAAAAATCAGCAACCCCACCAGCGAAGCTTTTCCTGTGCGGTGATAGATGTATGCAGGAAGCACCACATTCTGCATCCACGTACCGATGTTCGACAGGAATGCTCCTGTGAACATCAGGCGAAAACGTGGAGAAGCTAAGGCTGCTCGGGCGCTTCCTGGAGTGTGTGAATGAGGCTGAAAGTCGTCAAACGGGTTTGTTGCAGTATCGGTCATGTGGGCATGTGCCAGCGTTAGCCGGCTACAAGTTCTGCATAAGTTTCCAGCACCTGTGGCGGACCGCTAATGAGAAATGTGGTGATGCATGTTTCGCGCCACTTCGCCATTTCGTCTTTGATCTTTGCCATGGGTCCAACGAGTGCTACGTCTTCCACCATTGCTAATGGAATTGATGCCGCAGCTTCTTCTTTCTTACCTGCGAGGTAGAGATCTTGAACTTTCAGTGCAACATCTTCGTAGCCCATGCGAGCAAACACTTCAAAGTGGAAGTTGGCACCGCGAGCACCCATGCCACCGGCATAGAGGGCAAGAAATGGGCGCACGAAGTTTGCGCACGCTTCAACGTCGTCACCAGGAATAATCATGACGCCAGAGGCAACTTCAAATCGATCTGACTTATTCGCTTCGCCGCTTTTTGCAAAACCTTCATTGAGGCACTTGCGATAGAAGGCATCTTCTTTCGGTGAGAAGAAAAGGGGAAGCCATCCGTCGCAAATTTCGCCTGCGAGCGCAACGTTCTTTGGGCCTTCTGCACCAAGGAAAATAGGAATGTCTTTGCGCAGAGGATGCACTGTGCTCTTCAGTGGTTTTCCAAGGCCCGAGCCACCGCGTAATGGGATGTCGTAAAAATCGCCGTGATGATCGATGGGCTTGTCACGCTTCAAAATGCTGCGCACTACCTCAACGTATTCACGTGTGCGAGCAAGCGGCTTGGGGTACGGCTGGCCGTACCAACCTTCCACCACTTGTGGGCCAGAGGCGCCAAGACCAAGAATGAAACGACCATTGCTGAGATGGTCGATGGTCATCGCTGCCATTGCGGTAGCTGAAGGAGTACGTGCACTCATTTGGATGATGCCGGTTCCGAGTCGGACGTTTTGTGTTTGTGCGCCCCACCATGCAAGAGGAGTAAGCGCGTCACTTCCGTATGCCTCTGCGGTCCAGACACTGTCGAAACCTAAACGGTCGGCTTCTTTGATTCCTTCAAGAGCGCCATGCGGTGGTCCGCTACCCCAGTAGCCAGTGTTGTACCCGAGTTTGATTTCTTTAGATGCTGAGCTATTCCCCATGCCACAAAGATACGTGGCGAGAAGCCACCAGCCCCGACTCAAGTGAACAGATTGAGAAAATCAGGAGCGAGGCGTTGGGGTAAATGTCACAGGAAGTGAATCTGGCCCATAAATTCCTGCAGTTGCGACCTTGTAGCGCGCAGGGCCAGCGAGTTCGAGATGTGGCATTCGCGCGGCAATGAGCGGAAGGGCTTCTTGGAGTTCAGCTCGAGCAAGAGATGCTCCGAGGCAGTAGTGGATACCTGAACCGAAGGTGAGTTGTGGCGAATGCGATTCGGTGCGGTGAAGGAGGAGTTGTTCTGGGTCGTGAAAAACGTCGCCGTCAAAGTTGCCCGTAGCGAGGCTGGGGAAAATAAGTGTTCCTTGTGGGAAGAGAATGTCTTTGTACTCAATGTCTTGTGAAGCAAAGCGCCCAGTTGCTCGCACTGCACCGTTGATGCGCATCACTTCTTCAATGAGACGTTGTGCATGCTCGGGTTGTTCGGCGATGAGACTCCACTCGTTTGGGTGATTGGCAAGAAGTGCAACTGCCAAGCCAAGTTGATTGCGCGTGGTGTCGGTGCCACCAATGATGACTGCTTCAACCATCATCACGAGTTCATCGTTTGACAATTTGTCGCCTTGTTCTTCGGCGCTGATGAGGCTAGAGAGCAGATCATCTTGGGGAGACTTGCGACGTGCAGCAATGAGTTCACGCGTATAGGCATCGAGTTCATCTTGAGCCGCCATGATGAGGGGAAGATCGTTTTTGAAGTTGCTGTCGAAGATGCGCAAAATATCGCTTGCCCAGCGGCTAAAGAGTTCCCAATCAGATCGTGGTGCGCCTAATAACTCGCAGATGATGGGAATGGGGTAGGGGTTGCAAATATCGAGAGCGAAGTCGGAGGTGCCAGATTCAGTGACGTTGTTCAAGAGGTCTGTCATGACCTCGCGCATAAAGGGCCGCAAGGCATCGGCGTTGCGAGGTGAAAAAGCAGGAGCAACCAAGCGTCGTAACCGCACGTGGGTGTCGCCTTCAGCAGAAAGAATAGATTCGCGTCGCCGGGCACGGAATTCTGGGGTGACATCGGGGTTTAAATCGACAATGAGGCCAACTGCGCTGTGCCAGCGTTTGTCG
Organism: Acidimicrobiales bacterium; assembly: GCA_030830415.1. GTDB lineage: Bacteria > Actinomycetota > Acidimicrobiia > Acidimicrobiales > Ilumatobacteraceae > F1-20-MAGs119. The sequence continues at coordinate 13,351 of JAURNB010000058.1, forward strand.
CGCAGCATGGCAACCACATCTTCATACTTGAGAATGGTGTAGCCAATTTCGCCCTTGGCAATCCAGGTTGATTGCGCAAGATTCCGTAATTCTTGGAGTTGTTCGGTGCGGTCTGTTTGAGAGCGTAAGGCACGCGGTAATACCGAGGGCAGATCAACTAAATCAACGCGCGTTGCCATTGCGACACAGTACTGTGCCAATGCCGAAATGCAAATATGCCAAGATGAGGCACATGAAGACATTCCGCAACTTTGTGAACGGTTCATTTGTCGATGCCAAGAGTGGCGAAACCACAAATGTTATTAACCCAGCAACCGGCCAGGTGTACGCCCAAGCAGTGCTCTCGCGTGAAGCCGATGTTGACCTTGCAATGCGGGCTGCTGAGCAAGGTGCGGAGTTATGGCGAGACGCCACGCCTGCAGAGCGTTCGTTGGCGTTATACCGCATGGCCGATGCGGTGGAGTCGCGTGCTGAAGAACTCATTGCGCTAGAAGTAGAGAACACGGGTAAGCCCATCGCGATAACACGCAGTGAAGAAATTCCCCCGATGGTGGATCAGATGAGGTTCTTCGCGGGAGCCGCACGAAATTTAGAGGGAAAGAGTGCGGGCGAATACATGCGGGGAATGACATCGTTCATTCGGCGTGAACCTGTAGGTGTATGTGCACAAGTTGCGCCATGGAATTACCCCATGATGATGGCCGTATGGAAATTTGCGCCTGCGTTGGCAGCAGGAAACTCCATCGTATTGAAGCCGTCCGATACCACGCCAGCAACAACAACACTGCTGGCAGAAATTGCGGCAGAGTTTTTTCCACCTGGTGTCTTCAACGTTATTTGTGGCGACCGCGATACGGGTCGTGCC
>JAURNB010000059.1 GCA_030830415.1 Acidimicrobiales bacterium
CCTTTCTCGTTGCGCCATCCATTGATCGCGTTCCACGGAAACTACGGTTCACCCGACTTCGGTCCAGCCGCTAGCCGTTATACCGAATGTCGTCTACACCCACTCGCCATGCACCTGTTGGCCGACATCGACGAAAACACCGTTGACATGATTGCCAACTACGACGGAACAACTGAAGAACCAACAGTTCTTCCTGCACGTTTCCCGAACTTGTTAGTAAACGGCAGCCAAGGCATTGCTGTGGGTATGGCCACCAGCATTCCGCCACACAACATGGGCGAAGTCATCGACGCAACACTTGCACTCATCGAGAACCCCGAGGCAACCGCCGACGATCTCATGAAGCATGTGAAAGGCCCCGACTTCCCAACAGGCGGAGTCATCCTTGGCCGCTCCGGTATTTACGATGCATTTCGCACAGGGCGCGGCAGCATCAAAGTACGCGCGAAGGCAAGCATTGAAGAAGGCCGCCGTGGCCAAATGCAAATTCTCGTTACCGAACTTCCGTACCAAACCAGTTGCTCAGCAGTAGCCGGACGCATTCAAGAACTTGTTGACACCGGAAACCTCGACGGCATCGCCGACGTGAACGACAACTCTTCTGGTGGCAAGACCGAACTCATCATCACCTTGAAGCGCGATGCGAATGCAAACGTGGTGTTGAACAACTTGTTCAAACTCACGCAATTGCAAACAAGTTTCCCAGTGAACATGGTTGCCTTGGTCGACGGCGTGCCGCGCACTATCAACTTGAAGCAAGCCCTCGAGGGTTACATTGCTCACCAAATAGACGTCATCACACGTCGTTCACAGTTCCGCCTCGACAAAGCACGCGACCGCCAACACATTTTGGAAGGCCGCTTAAAGGCGCTCAATGTTATTGACGCCATTATCAAGCTCATCCGCGGTAGCGATGATGCTGGTAGTGCAAAAGAAGCCTTGATGGCAAAGCCTTACGAGTTCTCTGAGCGTCAAGCGATTGACATTCTCGATATGCAGTTGCGTCAACTCACCAAGTTGTCACGCATTGACATTGAAAAAGAAATTGAAGAACTCAATGCCCGCATTAAAGAACTTGAAGAAATTCTCAACAACCCTGTTGTGTTGCGCGCATTAATTTCCAAAGAACTTGCCGAAGTAAAAGCAAAGTTTGCGACACCTCGCGTGTGCCAAATTATTGCCGACACTGGCGAAATGAGCATTGAAGATCTCGTCGACGATAAAGAGTTGGTTATCGTGATGACCAACGCTCAATACGTGAAAGCAGTTCCTGCATCATCGTTCCGCACACAAAGCCGCGGCGGGCGTGGTGTTGCTGGCGCAAAGATGAAAACTGACGACATCGTCAAGCACGTCATCTTTACAACGTCGCATGCGTACTTGCTGTTCTTCTCGAACAGAGGCCGTGTGTACCGTTTACGCGCGGTCGATATTCCCGAACGCGAACGTACGGCAAAGGGCATTCCTATTGTCAACTTGTTGCCGTTGCAACCAGGCGAAAACATTCAAGCCATCATCGACACACGTGAGTTCCCAGGCGAGCGCAACTTGTTCTTTGCTACCAAGCAAGGTCAAGTAAAAAAGACCGCGTTCAATGAATACGACTCCAGTCGTCGCGATGGTCTCATCGCGCTCAACTTGCGTCCACACGATGAACTCGTGCGCGTGATTGAAACGTCGGGCACCGACGACATCTTCATGGTGGCGCGCAGTGGTCAAACCATTCGTTTCAGCGAAGAAGATGTGCGCCCGATGGGACGTGCGGCAGCTGGAGTACGCGGAATGAAGCTGAAACCCGGTGACGAAGTGGTGTCGTGTGACCTTGCACGCGACGACGCGGCCATTCTCATTGTCACCGACTCGGGTTATGGCAAGCGCACGCAAATTGACAAGTTCAATACGCAAGGCCGCGGTGGACAAGGTGTCATTGGCATCAAGCTCACCAGCAAAAAAGGCCACGTCGCAGCAGCGTTCATGGTGGGTATCGACGACGACATCGTTGCGGTGTCGTCGGGCGGCGTCACCATCCGTATGGCAGTGAAAGAAATTTCCAGCCAAGGCCGTGAAGCAACAGGTGTGCGCGTGATGAGCCTCGACGAAGGCCAAAGCGTGGCGTCCGTTGCACTCATCTTGGCAACTGACGACGAAGAGTAAATCTTTCCGTGTTCAGTGTGCTCACTTGCGGTGTTCTTGTTGCCATGGTGCTCAACGTGTTGGGCACTCATGGTGCACACACGATGGAACGCACACGGGCCCATATTGCAGCCGATGCTGCGGCACTTGCCGCAGTGAGTTTGGGTGAAGAGGGCGCTGCGCACTTAGCAAGGGCAAACGGCGCCGACCTGATTTCCTTTCGTCGCCTTGGCCCTCTCTTGCAATCAGTTGAGGTATGGGTGCAATACGGGCGTGAACGAGCCGTGAGTTACGCGCAATGAGGGCGCGATAGCGCCATAGACTGACCTCGTGGCTCGCCGTTCGCTCGAAAAATCCCTCACCCCCGCACCTCGCGTGCGCCGGGTCAACCGTGTGGTGCGCGACATCGACCCATGGAGCGTTTTCAAAGTCACCCTCGTTTTCCACTTCGCGCTCTATGTGATGGTCCTCATTTCCAGTATTTTGATCTGGAACGTGGCCAATGCAACGGGCACGGTCGACAACGTCGAGCGCTTTATGGAATCTTTCGGATGGGACACTTTCCGCTTCGACGGGGGCCAAATCTTCCACAATTTGTGGATCCTGGGCCTCTTTTTGGTCTTTTTGCTCACCGGTCTTGCCGTGGTGATGGCAGCCGTCTTCAACCTCATCGCCGATTTGGTGGGGGGAGTGCGGGTTTCCGTCTTAGAAGAAGAAGTCGTTGCACGTGTGGTTGAGGGAAACCCCCTCGACCGTTAGGCTTCACCACCTGCAATGTGCGGGGCTATAGCTCAGTCGGTTAGAGCGCATCCCTGATAAGGATGAGGTCGCAAGTTCGATTCTTGCTAGCCCCACCATGAAACTTTTCCGCCGTGCACTCCTCGCCCTAGGCGTGGCAGTCGGTATGGCCACCGCTTTGCGCATGAAGAGCAAAGGCGAAGTACCGCCCCAACAAGGCGGCTGGCGTGACATCACCCCCAACAAGTAGCACGCATTTCGCGCAGCTTCTTACCCCATAGGATCACAGAAGATGATTGTTGTAGTGGGAACCGGCATTGTTGGCACACATGCAGCCGACCTCTTGCGCAAGCGTGGGCATGATGTGCGCTCGGTGTCGCACAACACCATCAATGAAGTGAGCCCCGAGGAAACCGAAGTAGTGGTCTTGGCCCATGCTGGTCATCACGAGCGAGTGGCGCGCCGATTTTTGCAACACGGATGCTCGGTGGTGTCGGTGGGTGACGACTCGAAAGATGTGTTGTCATTACTCGACCTGCAAAGCGAAGCCCTCAGCACTGGGCGCACACTGGTGGTGGGTGCCGCATGCTCCCCAGGTTTGTCGGGGTTGCTCGTGCATTACCTTGCGGCAAAATTCGATGAGTTCGACGAGATCCACATTGCCGTTCATGGCACCGCTGGCCCTGAATGCGCACGCCAACACCACCGTGTGTTGTCGGGAACTGCATTGGGGTGGCATGACGACGATTGGTTGAAGCGCCCGGCGGGAAGTGGCCGGGAATTGTGTTGGTTTCCTGAACCCATTGGCTCACGCGACTGCTATCGCGCCGACTTGGCCGATCCATTGTTGTTGAAGCACAGTTTTTCGCACGTGAATCGCATTAGTGCTCGCGTGTCGGCAACGCGCCGCGACCGTATTTTAGGACGCTTGCCGATGCTCATTCCGCCCCATATCGATGGCGACATGGGTGCGCTACGTGTAGAGCTACGCGGAGTGAAAAATGGTGAACGCAGTGTGGAAATTGCCGGTGCAGCACATCCAATGGGTCACATCGCTGGTGCAGTGGCCGCTGCAACTGCGCACGAAATTCTCCAGCGTGTCGGAACCGACGACGCCTTTGCACCCGGTGTCTTTGGTTTAGGTGCGCAAGAGTTACCGAATGGTGCGATTTTTAACACAGTCTTAGATTCTGGTGTGCGCGTACAACAGTTTTACGGCGTGCATTAAAAAGGGCAATCATGGCGCAGCATTCCCATACTCATGTCATCGATGAAGACATGGAAGCCGAAATCGCTCTTCGCTTACGAAAAGCAGATCAACGATTCACTCCTGCGCGCCGCGCATTAGTTGCGGCATTGGTTGCTGCGAAGGGGCCAATGGCTATTGCCGACATTTTGTTGGTGACGGAAAAGATGCCACAGAGTTCGGTGTATCGCAATCTCACGGTGTTGGAAAGCGTGGGCGTGGTGTCGCGCCTCATGAGCAACGATGAGTACGGTCGTTTTGAATTATCGGAAAACTTAATTGGTCATCATCACCATCTCATTTGCCAACAGTGTGGCGCGATGAGCGACTTCAATATTCCCCACGACATGGAACAACAACTCGATAGCACCTTGGCGCAACTTGCGTCAGCAAATGGTTTCACCCTTGAACATCACCGGTTAGACATCGTCGGAAAGTGCAGCGCGTGCAAATGAAAAACATCGGGCCTATTCCGTGGTTGCCAGAAGGACGCATGGTGTCGGTGCCTCAACGTGGCGAATTTTTTGTGCGTCATTTCCAACACGCCGACCCCACTGCGCCAACGCTCTTGTTGTTGCACGGGTGGACCGCAAGTAGCGATGTGCAATTTTTTACTGCCTATGAAGAGTTAGCGCAGCACTATTCATTTGTTGGCATCGACCATCGCGGGCACGGCCGAGGTATTCGACCCACACGAACCTTTTCACTCGAAGAGTGCGCCGACGATGCAGCAGCAGTGGTGCGTGCGCTCGGAATCAACAGGGTCATTACCGTTGGTTATTCCATGGGCGGCCCCATCAGTTTGTTTGTGGCACAACGCCACACAGAACTCGTGAGCGCAATGGTGTTGCAGGCAACATCGTTGGAATGGCGCGCAACAAAACAAGAGCGTGCATTGTGGGCACTGATGCGCGGCGCGTCGCCGTTGTTGCGCCGGCTCAGCACACCACGGATCTTGCAAAGACGCTTGCTCGGAATGATGCCCAAAGTAGGCGAAGTGCGTTCTTATGTGCCGTGGCTCATCGGAGAAATTCGACGCAACGACGCATTTATTGTGAGCAAAGCCGGTGAGGCGCTTGGCAAATACGACGCACGGCCATGGGCAAGGCAACTCAAGAAACCAACGGCGTATGTGTTGACCACAAACGACCAGTTAGTAAAAACTGAAAAGCAACAACAACTCATTGAAACATTGAATGCACAGGTTGTGACCCTTGAAGGCGATCACTTTGTTACTTTGGGTCGCCCCGAGGCGTACAGCGCAGCTACTCGGGCTGCGGTGCAACTTGTGGAGCAACACGCTCGGTAAGTTCACCCACTGAGTCGACCAGTTTTTCTAAGTGGTCGCGCAATTCATCCATGGTGACCATGTCGGCAAGTGCCAAACGCACTGCAGCAAGTTCACGGGCAAGAAACTCGGTGTCGGCCTGTGTACGTGATGCAACGGAACGGTCGACTTCTGCTTGTTGGCGGTCGCGATCTTCTTGACGATTTTGTGCAAGCAAAATGAGTGGTGCTGCATATGCGGCCTGTAACGACAATGCCAAGGTGAGCACACCAAATGGGTTGGGGTCGAAGTGCCAACTGTCTGGCGTCACAATGTTCCACGCAAGCCAGGCAACGCACAAGAAACTCTGGAACAGCAAAAAGCGAGCAGTACCTAATGTGCGGGCAATGGATTCAGAAAACTGACCAAATGCATCTGGTTCATAGCGCACACCAACGCGGCGCCGTTGACGTGGCAGTGAAATATCTTCGCGGCGTTTCATTTTGGTGCCACCTGACGTCGACGTTGGCGCCAGTCGGCAGGCAACGTACGGTCGAGAACGTCGTCAACGGTAATGGCGCCGAGCAAACGTTGTGCCGAGTCGCACACACCCATTGCCATCATGTTGTACGACGCAAGAACTTCAGCAACTTCACGATCGGGCATGTCGACAGTAACGGTGGGCTCTTGTTCTAAGCAACGACCGAGTTCCATGCTTGGTGGTTCACGCAACAAACGTTGGAAGTGCACCACACCGAGGTAGCGGCCAGTGGGTGCACGAAATGGCGGGTTGGTCACAAACACTTGTGCAGCAATAGAAACGAGCCATTCCGGGTCGCGAATATGAGCAAGTGCTTCAGCAACAGTTGCATTTGGCCCCAGCACAATGATGTCGGGGGTCATGAGTGCACCAGCAGTGCCTTCTTGGTACGACAACAATTGGCGCATCACAGCGGCATCGTCTTCGTCCATCTCATCAAGAATGCGCGAACGCTGCTCGCCAGGCATTTCCGCCAAGAGGTCGGCAAGGTCGTCGTATTCCATTTCGTCGAGCACGTTCATAAGACGTTCGAGGTCGAGACCTTCAATGAGGCGCAACTGTTCTGCTTCAGGAAGTTCTTCCAACAAGTCGGCAAGGCGTTCGTCGTCCATTGCTTCAGCAAGTTGCCGACGCTGTGTGAGAGGAAGTGCACGCACAAAGCCGGCCACGTCGCTGGGGTGCATGTCGCGCAAGCGCGCAGCTTCAGCAGCCATTTCAGTGGTGGGCGCAAACAGTGTGGGTACGGCATCCCAATCGACCAAGCGATATGTGGGGCGGCGGCGCAATGCGTTGCGACGAGCTAAGCGCACTTTGCTCACTTCCCAACCTGGTGTGCGGCCGTCTTCACGCAATCGCAAAGCAACATCGCTCACCACTTCATCGCCCACCTTTTGGTTGATGACGCCAATTTTGAGGAGGCGCTCACCTTCTTTGGGTTTGAAAGGGTGGAAG
>JAURNB010000060.1 GCA_030830415.1 Acidimicrobiales bacterium
GAGTCGTATTGCATGTATCAACAATGTCCATGCCTGTTCACCTGCGCGGTAAGTAGGTGCAAACAACTCATTGTCGAAATCTAAAAAAACCACTACATCAGCCGACGACACACGGTGCAAGGCGGCTTCTGTGCCGATGTACACCTGCGATGCTGCATTGGCAGCAATCGTGGTATCTGCGGAGAGTTCAACAACTTGCCGCAAGGCAGCCTTTTCTATTTCGTCTCGCATCTTCGCCACACCCTTGCGCAGCAATGCGAGTGCGTTGCTGGAACATGACTGACACGTGGAGGGGCGATGCGCTCCACAACGGTTGCATTCCAGGAGTCCATCTCCATTTTGAATTACTGCGGCATCGCAGACTTCGCAACGAATAATGGCTTTGCACGCCTTGCACGACAGCAACCGCGAACGACCCTTGGTATTCAAAATGCACACCACTGTTTGCGACTTGTCGCGCAACACTTCAATGAGCCGTGACGAGAGAAGGCCAAATTGTGGTTTTTCTTCATCACCTAAATCGCTATAGGGGTCGACCACTTCGATAGATGGCCAATCGCCTGCAACCTGCTCGACGAATCTGACCGCTTCTGCACCAGCCCAATGGGTTGCCGACACTGTGGGAAGTGGGGAAACTAATAAACAAGGGATATCCAATGCTCGCGCTCTTTCAATAGCTACATCGCGAGCATGCCACGTGGGGCTGCGCTCATCTTGCAAGCGTTCATCATGCTCGTCGAGCACAATGATGCTCTTGAGTTCCGGGATCGATGCCCATACGGCGCTACGTGCACCCACCACGACATCGACACCTTCAGCAGCGCGCTGCCAGTCGTCGGGCATTAACGCAACCGATAAACCCTCGCGTCGCAGTGCTTGGGCAATGGTGCGAGCAAAACCAACCGAAGGAGTGACAACTAGAGTTCGGCCGCGCGAAATACCCGATTCGAGTACGGGGCGAAGCGGGCGCGGCGCTGGCCACACAAGCACGCCACCTCGCCCATTTCCACAAAGTTCCTCAGCTTGTGCAACAACGCTGCGTTGACCTGATTTGCGTGATGCTCCACCATGTTGTGTGCCCAATTTCTTAATGCGCAGCGCAGGACTCGCAGACGACAACACGGCTCGCACCGGACCACAAAAACGATCGGCTGCCCATTGCGAGAGTTGCACTACTTCCTCAGACGGACCTTCCGAGAGAAAACTGATGACCTCTTTGAAATTGATGTCACTTGACGGATATTCAACTTCAGAGACAACCCATGCATCGACACGACGACCATGGAGCTCAACACGAACAATGCTTCCGACTTTGACATTTTTCAATGACTCGGGAACGAGATAATCAAAGGCTTTATTGACTCCGCTCACATCGGGTACCACGCGCACTATGCGCCTGCCCAATGAGGGAGAGGAGATCAACTCATGCTGGTTCAGAGTTTGACAGCCGCCTTGAAATCGGCGAGACGCGACGTGTGCTCCCACGAGAACTGTGGCAACGCACGACCAAAGTGACCATATGCAGCAGTCTTGCGATAGATCGGACGCTTGAGGTCGAGATCGCGCACAATTGCAGCAGGGCGAAGGTCGAAAACGTTGCGCACAGCTTCTTCAATGACTGCATTTGGCACTACTTCGGTTCCGAATGTTTCGACCAAGATGCTGACGGGATGCGCAACGCCAATTGCATAGGCCACTTGAACTTCACAGCGAGTTGCAGCACCCGAGGCAACAACGTGCTTGGCTACCCAACGTGCTGCATAGGCACCTGAACGGTCGACCTTTGAAGGGTCTTTACCCGAGAAGGCTCCACCGCCGTGACGACCCATACCACCGTATGTATCGACAATGATTTTGCGACCGGTGAGCCCGGTATCGGCATGTGGCCCACCCAAAACAAACTTGCCTGTTGGGTTGACGAAGATGTCGTAGTTGTCGTCGAGGAATTGTGCAGGAATGACTGGGCGAATCACTTGCTCGATGAGGTCGGGACGAATGACGGTGTCGCGATCGGCTTCTGCAGCGTGTTGTGTAGAAATGAGAACGGTCTTCAAGCGAACTGGCTTGCCGTCTTCGTAGTCGAACGTCACTTGGGTCTTGCCATCTGGGCGCAAGTATGGAATAGCACCCGACTTACGCACTTCGGTGAGGCGTTCTGCCATGCGATGCGCGAGCCAAATAGGAAGCGGCATGAGGTCGTCGGTCTCGTTGCATGCGTAACCAAACATCATTCCTTGGTCGCCAGCACCTTGGCTGTTCAAAATATCTTCGCCGCTTTTCCCCTTACGAACTTCTTCACTGGAGTCGACACCTTGAGCAATGTCGGGGCTTTGTGCGTCGAGGGTAACCATGACTCCGCATGTATTGCCATCGAAACCATAGAGAGCATTGTCGTAGCCAATTTCATTGATGACTGCACGAGCAATGTCGGGAATGGGTACGTATGCATTTGTTGAAATTTCACCAGCAACGATGCACAAGCCCGTGGTGAGCAATGTTTCACAGGCAACACGAGCATGCGGGTCTTCGGTCAAGATGGCATCGAGCACGGCATCGGACACCTGGTCTGCCATTTTGTCGGGGTGACCCTCGGTCACGCTCTCTGATGTAAATGTGTACTTGCTCACGTGTGCTCCTGTATGCGATGAAGTGACTTCTCTACGCTATCTAATACGCGTTGTGCGATGGTGGTTTTACTTGCCAGATCGACCGTCACGGGCTCGTCATATGCGCTGACAATGGTCACAGCATTGGTTTCATGCCCAAAACCCACCTCGGGCAAAGAGACATCATTTGCCACAATGAGATCGAGGTTTTTACGTTCTAACTTGCCCTGAGCATTAGCCACAAGATTGCTGGTTTCTGCAGCAAAACCCACCAAGACCTGACCTGGGCGTTTCATTTTCCCCAAGCCGGCCAAAATGTCGGGCGTTGCCTCAAGCACTATGGGCGGAACGCCGTCTTCCTTTTTCCACTTACCATCGGCAATGGGAACAGGCCGAAAATCGGCAACCGCAGCTGCCATCACAATGACATCGGCACTTGGCGCAATTTTTTCAATAGCTTCTTGCATTTGCTGCGCAGTTTCTACCTGCACTTGGGTGATGCCTAATGCTGGCGACATTTCGACAGTGGTAATGAGCGTGACAAGCGCACCGCGCGATGCTGCTGCGCGTGCGACGGCATGACCTTGTTTTCCACTTGAACGATTGGCAAGAACGCGCACCGCATCGATGGGTTCACGTGTTCCCCCTGCAGTAACCACCACGTGCTTTCCTGACAGTGAACCATTGCCCATCTGAGGCTGTAGCGCTTGCGTCATCACTTCAACAATGCTGTGCGTTGCGGCAAGTCGACCCTTGCCTACATCGCCGCCAGCAAGACGACCCTCTTCAGGAGGCGTAATGAAAACTCCACGACCGCGCAATACAGAAATGTTGTGCTGCACCGCGACGTGTTCCCACATCTCGGTATGCATCGCTGGGCATACCACCACTGGTGCTCGCGTGGCAATGAGAGTTGCTGTGAGCAGGTCGGAAGAAATGCCAGCGGCATAAGACCCAATGAGACGCGCAGTAGATGGGGCAACAACGATGAGGTCGGCTTTTTGACCCAGGCGCGTATGAGGAATCACACTCTGGTCGTCCCACAACGAGGTATGCACAGGTTCAGACGACAATGCGGTGAGCGTTGTCTTTCCAATAAAGTGCTCGGCATCGGGGGTCATGATGGTGGCCACATGCGCACCCGCATCGACCAAATAACGAATGAGTTCTACCGACTTGTACGCAGCGATTCCACCGCATACACCGACAACAATAAATTTGCCTGAAAAAATTGAAGACTCAGTCATGACACAACAGTTGAAAGTGGTTCTTCTGACAGTGCCAACGGCGACTTACTCGGCGTTGTCTGGAGTGCTGTTCTCTGCTGCTTCAGCAGCGATTTCTGCATCGATAGCAGCCTGCTCTTGTGCAGCTGCTGCCCAATCGGTGAGATACACGTTGCCGTCGACTGCGTCGTAGTAGACGTCGTCTGGCATTTCAGTTTTGATGATCTTGTCGGCAGCGATTTCTTCAAAGGCAATGCTGATGGGCTTACGGGCCACCGAGCTCACCTGTGGTGGGATGGAGTTGCCCAAACCGTCACCCAACTGATTGAAGTACGAGTTGATTTGGCGCGCACGACGGGCACCCAAGGTAACGAGGCTGAATTTGGAGTCGACCCGATTGAGGAGCTCTTCAATTTTCGGATTGATCATTGAGTCATTTGCACGTGCCACGGGGGCCTCCAAGATGTGTAGTGAGAAAAACAGGGTCGACGAAGAGGTTCTATCTTACCGAGTAGTGCGCCGGTTACGTTCGTGGTGCAAAACTCGCAAAAGTTCCTGCAAAGTCAGCTCGAGATCGTCGTTGACCACGACATGGTCGGCGATAGCGATACCCACAGGTTCCTCTTCTTCCGCCTTGCGGAGGCGCTCTTCGACCTTTTGCTCAGGGTCTCCCCGACCCCGTAAACGGCGCTGCTGCTCGAGGCGAGATGGGGGCAAGACGAAGACAAGGACCGCATCGGGGTGGCTGGTTTTCACCTGTTGAGCCCCATCGACCTCGATTTCCAAAACAATGTCGTTTCCTGCCACTGGCTCGGGAGACGGGGTGCCGTAATAGTTCCCTAAAAATGAGGTCCACTCTAAAAATCCGTTGGCCGCGATGCGTTCTTGAAAATCTTCACGTGAGACAAACACATAGGCGTTGGGATCTTCATTTTCACGACGATCGCGTGTGGTCCATGACCGACTGAGCCACAGTTGTGGATCGCGCTTCACCAGAGCCTGAACAATGGTTCCCTTGCCGACGCCACCTGGCCCCGACAGCACCAAAATGATGGGGTCACGTGAAGCACTCATTGTTGCGCACCTGTAAAGAGTGTTTTCCATTGCTCACCAGTGATGGAAAGACAAGGACTGAGATAGTTGATACCCAGTTCATCGAGCGTACGTCGAGCAGACACCTTTCCCATTCCAGGAACAGACTCGGCGACTTTCACCACGTAGAGCGCATGCAGATGTGGCTGATTGAGAATGAATTCGCCAACCGATGCAGCGGTCATTTCACCATGGGCAACAGCACGAACAAACTTTTCTCTTGCTTGCAAAACTTCAGCAACAGCAACCTCTACCTCTTGGAGAGTAGAGAAACTTGTGCCTTTCATGACTTAACACTACCGAAATCAGTAGCCCGAATAGGGAAATAGGCACACATCATCACGAGCGATGCGCCGCATTGGTGATTTCTGACCACCGAGACACTCCCTGTTTTCGTACCCATGCATGCATTTCATTCAAAACTTTCATTGCCGCATCGGGCCGTGCGAATGATGCTGTGCCTACTTGCACCACGTGTGCACCTGCTTGCATCATCGCAATTGCATCGTTGCCACTGGCGATACCACCAACCCCAACAATGGGAATGTGCGGGATTGCCTTGCGCACGTCGAATACCGCGCGTAATGCAACGGGGAACATCGCTCGGCCAGACACTCCTCCACCACCATTTCCCAAAACCGGTTGCGCGGTATCGGTATTCAACAACATGCCCAGCAAAGTGTTGGTGAGAGTGAGCGATGCTGCACCAGCTTCAACAACGCTCTCTGCAATAGCGATGAGCCGGTCGGTATTGGGGCTCAACTTTGCCCATAGCGGTACACCAGCAACAGCACAGGCTGCAATGACGTTTGCGCTCATCTCGGCATCGTGGGCAATGATTCCCCCGCGACCTTCCAAGTTGGGGCAAGACAAGTTCACTTCGAGCGCCATGATGCGGTGCGCAACCGGCGCAAGCATTTCGGCTGCCTGACGGTATTCCTCAACGGTGCGTCCCCATATGCTCGCCACAACAGTGACTCCATGTTTCTCACATTCAGGAAGATCTTTTGCAATCCACTCGGCCATACCAGGACCTTGCAACCCCACTGCGTTGATCATTCCTGCTGGTGTTGGATGTACTCGAGGTGCCGGATTACCAGGCCACGGAGTAGCGAATAATGACTTCGCCACCGTTGCACCAATTTGCGACATATTGAAATAGTGATTGAGCTCGGTGGAGTGACCAGCAGTACCGGAGGCTGTGAGCACGGGCTGACGCAAGCGAACAGAACCAACCGATACACCTTCGGCACATTGTTTCTGTGCAAAAGATTTGAGGTGGCTATGCCTCATGCGATGCACCCACCTGGCTCGCACGTTGTCGACCGATCTGATGGAATTCCTGTAGCGAACACACCGTAATGGGATGTTTCTTTTGCTCAATGAGTCCGCGGAATGCTGCTAACGCAGCTTCGATGGTGGTCACCGACGAAACATGATGAACGTTTGCAGCTTTACGAATGGCCTGACCATCGGAGCGAGAACCACCACCGCGCGGCGTGTTCACAACGAAAGCAACTTCACCAGATTCAATGAGACCAACGGCAGTGTCGCTCCCTGTTGTTGACTCTGACACTTTTGCCACGATGCGATCGACTACCACTCCAAAGCGCGACAAGTACGTTGCGGTACCAGAGGTAGCCGCAATGCCGAGCCCGAGTTCTCTGAGTCGCTGAGCCACCACGAGACCAGCAGGTTTGTCGCGATCGGCAAGCGACAAGAACACCAATCCAGAGGTTGGCAACACCGTTCCTGCAGCAGTTTCTGCTTTCACAAAGGCGAGACCAAAGGTTGCATCGATACCCATCACTTCGCCAGTGGAACGCATTTCTGGCCCGAGCGCTGTATCGACTTCGGGGAAGCGACTAAACGGCAACACTGCTTCTTTCACCGACACGTGACCCGTAACGGGCTCGGTGAGAAGCCCTTCCGTGCGCAACTCATTCAACGTTGCTCCGAGCATCACGCGCGTTGCCACCTTTGCCAGTGGCACACCAGTTGCCTTTGCCACGAAAGGAACCGTGCGACTAGCGCGCGGGTTGGCTTCGATGACATAAACAGTTGTTCCCGATACCGCAAATTGCACGTTCAACAGCCCAACAACATCCAGTGCATTGGCCAAAGCTCTTGCATAGGAGTGAATGACTTCAACTACCCAATCGGGAAGAGTTTGAGGCGGAATGGCACATGCACTGTCTCCGGAGTGAACACCCGCTTCTTCCACATGCTCCATTACCCCACCAATGAGCACTTCACCAGTGATGTCTCGAACAGCATCGACGTCTACCTCAATAGCATCTTCGAGGAAATGGTCAACAAGGATGGGCCGTTCGGCCGACAGACCGCCTTCGCGACCTAATGAGCCTTCACGTGCGAGTTCTTTCATGGCACGCTCGAGATGGTCGACGTCGTGAACAATTTGCATTGCACGACCGCCCAATACATAACTGGGGCGCACCAGAACTGGGTAGCCAATACGCGAAGCAATATCACGCGCTTGTTCAAATGTCGTTGCGGTGCCACCTGGAGGCTGCGGAATAAACAACTCTTCACACAAAGCGTTCCAACGTTCGCGATCTTCTGCGAGGTCGATGGAGTTAGGCGAGGTACCTGCAATGAGACGAGCATCAATTTGTGAAGCCAGCTTCAAAGGCGTTTGTCCGCCGAGGCTCACAATGACCTTTGGCTCCACGCCACCACTTGCCAATGTTTCGGCTTCAATCACGTTTTGCACATCTTCATAGGTGAGAGGCTCAAAGTACAAGCGGTCGCTGGTGTCGTAGTCGGTTGACACGGTCTCTGGGTTGCAGTTCAACATCACTGTTTCATAGCCGGCATCGCGTAGAGCAAAGCTTGCATGAACACAGCAGTAGTCGAATTCAATTCCCTGACCAATGCGGTTTGGTCCGCTGCCCAAAATGATGACACGCGGCCGCGAAGAGGGTCGCACTTCGTTTTCGTCTTCATATGTTGAATAGTGATACGGCGTTTTTGCATCGAACTCGGCGCTGCAGGTATCGACTGTTTTAAATGTGGTGATGACGCCTGCTTGTTTGCGCGCAGCACGAACTTCACGCTCGCTTGAACCCAGGAGAAATGCCAGTTGCACATCGGAAAAACCGAGACGTTTCGCACGACGCCACACAGCACGGGAAATATCGCTGAGTTTTGTTCCCTGCTTGGCTAAGGATTCCCACTCCAGACGCTCGTCGATGATGGAGATCATCTGGTCGAGATACCAGTGGTCGTACAAGCAATATGACTGCACCGTCTCAACATCAATACGGCGTCGCAGGGCCTCACCCACTTGGAAAATTCGGTCGGGAGTAGGAATGGCGCATTTTTTCAAAAGTTCATCGTCGGACATATTGCGCATATGAATTTCCGAGGAGTCGGCGTTGAAACCAGCACGACCTTGTTCCAAGGAACGCAAGGCCTTTTGTAGACTTTCAGGGAAGGTGCGCCCAATGGCCATTACTTCTCCAACACTTTGCATCTGAGTTCCGAGCACACCACTGGTGCCTGGCAACTTTTCAAATGCCCAGCGTGGAATTTTTGTAACGACGTAGTCGATGGTGGGCTCGAAACTTGCCGGCGTCATCTTGGTGATGTCGTTTGGAATCTCGTCGAGGGTGTAACCCACGGCAAGTTTTGCGGCAATTTTCGCAATGGGAAAACCCGTCGCTTTCGAAGCGAGTGCAGAGGAACGAGATACACGAGGATTCATTTCAATCACTACTTGATCGCCGTTCACAGGGTTCACTGCAAACTGAACGTTTGAGCCACCGGTCTCTACACCTACTCGCCGAATGCAGGCAAAAGCCGCATCGCGCATCTTTTGATATTCCACGTCTGACAAGGTTTGTGCAGGCGCCACCGTGATGGAGTCTCCTGTGTGTACGCCCATTGCATCGAGGTTTTCAATTGAGCAGATGATGACGCAGTTATCGGCCTTGTCGCGCATTACTTCAAGTTCATATTCCTTCCACCCAACGATGGAAGTTTCAATAAGAATTTCACGGATGGGGCTTGCGTCTAAACCGTTCGAGGCAAGTTTCAAAAACTCTTCTTGCGTGTTGGCAATGCCTGTTCCGCGACCACCCAAAATGTATGCGGGTCGAATAATGATAGGTAAACCGATTTCTGCAAGCACCTTGTGCGCTTCTTCCATGTTGTGTGCAACTCCACTGCGCGGCACTGACAATCCAATTTCAATCATTGCTTGTTTGAATTTGTCGCGGTCTTCAGCGGTGGCAATTGCTTCTGCGTTTGCACCAATGAGTTCTGGAGTTCCCGGCACGCCAACGAGACCTTTTTCAAAAAGTGCCATTGCTAGGTTGAGGCCTGTTTGACCTCCGAGCGTTGGCAACACAGCATCTGGTTTTTCGCGCTCGATGATTTTTGCCAGAACTTCTACAGTGAGTGGTTCGATATATGTACGGTCGGCAAAGTCGGGGTCGGTCATGATGGTGGCCGGATTCGAGTTAGCAAGAATGACGCGATACCCCTCTTCTTTCAACACGCGACATGCCTGCGTTCCGGAATAGTCGAATTCGCACGCCTGACCAATAACAATTGGTCCGGAACCGATAATTAAAATGCTGTGAATATCGTTACGACGCGGCATTACTTTCCATCCATTACGTTGGCAAATTGGTTAAAGAGATATCGAGAATCGTGAGGCCCCGGGCCCGCTTCGGGGTGGTATTGAACGCTGAAAGCCCTAGCTCCGCGAACCTTCATCCCCTCATTTGTTTCATCATTGAGGTTGATGTGTGTGACATCAATCAGTTGAGCAAGAGATTTCTCATCAACACAGAAGTTGTGGTTCTGACTCGTGATTTCCACCGTTCCTGTTTCGAGTCGTTTGACTGGGTGATTGCCGCCATGATGACCAAAAGGCAGCTTGTAGGTTTTTGCACCTAGGGCCCGAGCCAGCAACTGATGACCAAGGCAGATGCCAAAAATGGGGACGCCTTTTTCCAAAAGATCTTTGATCGACTGAACGGCAGTACCCACCATCTCGGGGTCGCCAGGACCATTCGACAAGAAGACACCATCGGGTTTCATCTGCAGCACCTCATCGGCACTGGTATGCGCAGGCACCACTCGTACAGTTGCAATTTCTGTAAGACAATTCACGATAGTTGACTTGATTCCAAAGTCGTAAGCCACCACTTTGTATTTTCCATTCCCTACTTCGTAGGGCGACTGTGTGGTGACTTGAGAAACGAGGTCTACCCCAGCGGTACCTTTTTCCTTTTGTGCAGCTTGCAAAAGAACCTTCGGATCAGCAGTTCCA
>JAURNB010000061.1 GCA_030830415.1 Acidimicrobiales bacterium
ATGCCGTGCGCGACCTCTTTCATCTTCACTGATGAACATGAGATGCCAGTGACACAAAAGATTCTCCGAATTGCAACTCGGCCCAGCCCACAGGCCCGTACGCAAGCACAATATGTTGCCGACTCAATTACGCGTGAGAACCCTGAAGTTGAGTGCAAATTAGTTTTTGTGGAAAGCACGGGCGATCAGCGTGCCGATGTTCCACTTCACCAGATGGCTGGTCAAGGTATTTTTGTCAAGGAAATTCAGCGAGCGGTACTCGATGGGCGTGCCGATATTGCAGTGCACTCAGCAAAAGATCTTCCCACCATTACGGAATACGGTTTAGAGATTGGTGCATGGTGCACGCGACGCGACGCACGCGATGCACTCATCGGGAACTCTCTCCAGCAACTGGAGCAAGGAGCAACTATTGCAACAGGGTCGGTGCGCCGGCGTGCGCAGTTGCGAGCACTGCGCCCCGATCTTCAATTTGTTGAGTTGCGCGGCAATATTGGCACGCGGTTAGAAAAGGTACCTGATGGTGGCGCAGTGGTGATGGCAGTTGCAGCTCTTGAAGTGCTGGGCCTCACAGAGAAAATCACTGAAGTTCTTGACCCAGAGTTTTTCGTACCCATGGTGGGCCAAGGTTGTGTTGCTGTGGAACATCGATTCGGTGATTTAGAAACACAAAAGATTGTCCAGTCAATTGATCACAAGGCAACGCGCTACGCAGTAGAAATTGAACGTGCTTTTTTGGGTGTTTTGGGCAGTGGCTGTTCGTTGCCCGTTGGTGCTTACGTGAACAATCAGAACGTTCTCACTACCTTCTTAGCCTCAGATGACACCGCGCAAGCTCGTTCAATTTCTATGCAAGCTGAAGTTTCAGATGAAGAAAATGCAACGCTTATTGCTGCTCAACTAGCTCGCACTTCGCGCGAGCAAATGGGAAGGCGTTAGAAGAGTGGCTTCATTGCCGTTAAGTGGTCGGCAAATTGTGGTGACACGTGCTTTAGAACAAGCTGGTCCAATAGTTGAAGTGTTGAGTGCTGCTGGTGCCAACGTAATTTCTTTGCCGCTCATTGAAATTATTGAACCTCCCGATGGAGGTGCAGCACGCGATGCAGAGCTCGCAAATATTGGTAGTTATGAGTGGCTGGTGGTGAGTTCCCCTAATGGTGCACGTCGAGTAGTTGCTGTACTCCAAGAAGCAGTCAAGAACGCCACACGCATTCCACACATCGCCGTTCTGGGAAACGGCACCCGAGAAGTAGTTGAAGGGGTTGCGGGAATCAAAGTTGATGTGCAGGCCGAAGTTCCTAGTGGCGTAGGACTCGTGCAGAGCTTTCCCATGCATGCAAATGGATCTCCAGAAAAGAGGGTGCTTCTTGTGCAGGGTGAAGGTGCCGACCTCACCGTTGTTTCCGGACTCATTGAAAAGGGCTGGGACGTAACACGAGTAAATGCATATCGCACTGCTCATTGTGTTCCTCCATCTGAGATACGAGCAGAGATAGAGCAGGGTGACGCTGTTGTCTTCGCCTCTGGCAGTGCCGCACGAAGTTGGGTATCGGCTTTAGGAACTGAATTCCGAGGAAAAGTTGTTGTCATCGGGCCTGTGACACAGAAAGTTGCTGCGTCACTTGGCCTTGAGGTTCATGCAGTGGCAGAAGTACCTACTCCTGAGGGTATTTGCGCGGCCCTCGTTGTGCTTTTTGCATAACAACCTCCATAACATTCGGTTGTGGCATTTCCCCTATCGCGCCCCCGTCGACTTCGTACATCTTTCGCTATGAGAGAGCTCGTTGCTGAAACACGTTTGCATACCAGCAATTTTGTTGCACCACTTTTTGTGAAGGAAGGAATTTCTTCACCTCAACCCATCGCCTCACTTCCTGGGGTAGTGCAGCACTCTTTAGATTCACTAGAACAAGAAGTGCAAGAACTTGCAGAGCTTGGTGTGCGAGGCGTCATTCTTTTCGGAGTACCCGAAAAAAAAGATGATGTGGGTTCTGGTGCATTTGACCCGCAAGGAATTGTGCAAGTTGCCTTGCAGCGTTTAGCAAAAACTGTTGGCAGCGAAGTAGTGCTCATGGCCGACCTGTGCGTCGATGAGTACACCAGTCACGGGCACTGTGGCATCGTCGGAAAAAATGGCGATGTCGACAACGATTTAACACTCGACATCTATGCAAAAATCGCAGTGGCACAAGCAAGCGCCGGAGCACAAGTTGTTGCGCCGAGCGGGATGATGGACGGGCAAGTGGGTGTCATCCGACAAGCGCTCGATGCTCACGGGTTTCACGAAGTTTCCATCATGGCGTACTCGGCGAAGTACGCATCGGGCTTATATGGCCCATTTCGCGATGCAGTTGATGTCAGCATTGCCAACGGGGGCAATCGCAAGGGTTATCAGCAAGATTTTCGTAATGCGCGGGAATCACTCGTTGAGGTACAAGCCGACATCGACCAAGGTGCCGACATTGTGATGGTCAAGCCGGCAGTTTCATATCTCGATGTCATCGCTGCTGTGCGCGCAATGACGCACTTGCCTATTGCGGCGTATCACGTGAGTGGTGAATACGCCATGGTCAAAGCCGCCGCCGCGAATGGTTGGATCGATCACGACACCGTGGCGCTCGAACAACTCACTGCCATCCGCCGTGCCGGAGCAGACATTATTCTCACGTACTTCACTCGTTGGTTTGCAGAGAACAATGGCTGATATGACAATCACTTCACCACAGGCCATTCCCTATTGCGATGAAACCGCATGTATTGCTGCACAATGTGTACCCACACTGTGTGTAGGTAAAGGAGTGCCAAGTAATGAAAAACTCTATGCGCGCTCAAGTGATGTCATTCCCGGAGGAGTGAATAGTTCCATACGTGCGTTCAAGTCGGTAGGTGGTTCGCCCTACATCGTTGCACGCGGAAATGGTGCTCACATTTGGGATGTTGAAGGCAAGAAGTACGTCGACCTTGTACAGAGCTACGGAGCAATTATTCTTGGCCATGCACATCCTGCGGTCACTGCGGCAATTCAACAAGCAGCAACAGACGGCACGTCTTATGGTGCACCGACGCCACGCGAGATGAAACTTGCCGAAACAATTAGTTCTCGAGTGGCTAGTTGCGAGCAAGTACGACTCATGAACAGTGGAACCGAAGCCACTAGTACGGCAGTACGTCTTGCGCGTGGCGCAACTGGCAGAAAAGTCATTGTTACTTTTGCTGGAAACTTTCATGGTGCAACAGATGCATTATTGGTTGCTGGTGGAAGCGGCATCGCAACACTTGGCTTGCCAGGAACTGCTGGTGTTCCCGATGAAGCAGTAGCAAATACCATGGTGGCTCCATACAACGTGGTGCCGCGACTCACAAACGATGTTGCAGCCGTCATTGTTGAGCCAGTGGCTGCAAACATGGGCGTTGTTGCGCCCGCTCCTGGGTTTCTTGAAGGCCTTCGGCAAGAATGCGATCGCGTTGGCGCACTCCTCATTTTCGATGAAGTCATTACTGGTTTTCGTTTAGGAAGAGGTGGTGCACAAGCAAAGTTCGATGTGCGCCCCGATCTCACCTGCTTTGGAAAAGTCATTGGTGGTGGTCTTCCTATTGGCGCAGTGGGCGGCCGACGCGACATCATGTCGGTGCTGACGCCTAATGGAAAAGTTTTTCATGCGGGAACACTCGCGGGAAACCCACTTGCAACTGCAGCTGGTCTTGCAGCGTTAAACGAACTCACCGACGACGTATATATGGAAATCTCAGCACGTGCCCGCCACGGTGCTTCGCTGTTGCGCGATATCTGTTCTGCTGCAGGAATTAATGCTCATTTCCCCGTGGTGGGAACGCTTGTGGGTATGTACATCGGAAAAAATGGTGATGCATCGCAACAGCTTCCTCACAATTTCGATGAGGCGAAGACAACCGACGAGAAAATGTATGCACAGTTGTTTCATGCAATGTTAAAAGAAGGTGTTGCAATGGCACCTGGTGCTTATGAAGCAATATTTTTTGGTTTAGCGCATACCGACGAAGTTTTTGCAGAGTTGGCGCGAGCAGCCGAGCGTGCAGTGGCGCAAGTTCAACACTAGGAAGTGTTCATGCGGAATTTTTTGAGTGCAAGGTTCGCAGCAGCATTAGGAATTCCCATTGTTGTTGCATTTCTCATTTATGCAGTGCTCATGAACTCTGGTTCGTCTTCACAATCAGCGAGCAAAGTTGTTCACTTTGTGAACTACACCGCGTCGGTGAATACCGTTCAAGCTGAAAGCGGTTGGTCAGTTGTGCAGGGAACTTCACGCTCAACTGCTCGGTTGGCGCTTGATGATGCACGAACGGTCTTTATCGCCGAAGGAACTCCCGGTGAAATTGCCTGCACCGATTTTTCCGCGCCGAATGCTTGCGTGTTGATAGCAGAGTTGCTGGGTGACGCTGTGGTGTGGTTCGCTCTTACTCCTGCAACGAGTGAGACATTGCTCACTCG
Source organism: Acidimicrobiales bacterium (assembly GCA_030830415.1). GTDB lineage: Bacteria > Actinomycetota > Acidimicrobiia > Acidimicrobiales > Ilumatobacteraceae > F1-20-MAGs119. The sequence goes on from JAURNB010000061.1 coordinate 4,469, forward strand.
ACTCGCGTTACCGCCGGTTGTTGACATGCTGAATGGTGGAGACTTTGCAGTCTTGAGTAACGGTTGGGTCATTCCACTTGCAACACCAACGAAGCGATCATGTTCAACACCAACTGTTTCGTTGCGCGAGTTCATCAACAAATTCACAAGCAACATGAATGTGTCACTGAACCTGTCGGCAGATCACATTGATGTGGTGACATGCACCAGCGAAGGAAACTAACTATTACTTAGCTGTAGATGCACGAGGCTTCGTGCCAACTTCGTTTGGCTTTTCCTTCAGCATCGAGAAGTCTTGAGCAATGGTGTCGAATGAAGTACCACCCGTTTCCAGAGCCTTAAAGATTTCTGATTCAGGCGAACACCAGGTTTCGTATTCTTCGGCCCACTGTTCACTCTTTGGGTCAGCTCCACTCACGCCGTAGCGAACGTGGCACACAACGCCAAGAATCTCTGCTTGAGACAGCCCGCCACCGTAGGTTTCGCCTTGTTGGGGCATGGGGTTGCCGTTGTACGACAGGGGAGCGTGGGCTCCACCCTCTCGCTTGAGGTCGCCGTATTGCTTGATTCCCGCAGAAACATAGGCCTGGCTGCCGGTGTAGACGAAGTTCAGCATGTCTTCAATGTGCGGGAAGGTCTTCAAAACCTCTCCTTGGTGCAAGATCCGGCCGGCGCCGCCTTGACCTGCAGCACCGTGACATCCGGCACACCCACCGTACACTTCGCTACCAATAGCAAGGGGACCCTCAACAACCTCGGCCTGAGGCTTCACGGCGTATGCATAAAGGAAGGCCCACAGGGGCAGCAAACTCAATGTTGCCATTGCCCAAAATGGGATTTTTTTACGACTTTTGGCCGCGGCAACGCGCGGCGTATCGGGCTTGGCCACGACAACAGAAGGCTCATTTTTCACGGCTTTAGCGGGTGCAGCTGCTTTTTGAACCGCAGGAACGTTCTCTCCTGATGCGCCGGCAGACTCGCCACTCGAGGCGCTATCGCCAGACTTGCGATCACGAGAGCGCTTGAGGAGGTGTTCAGGAATCTCAGTCACACGGGATACGATAGAGGAAATTCACCGCTAAATGAGAATCATTGGTGAAGAACGTGCAAAAAAGAAAACTACTCAACTCCAGCGAAATGCTGTTCTTGGCCACAGCCGTGACTAATGTTTCCACGGAAGTTTCCTGCTCCTGCAACCCCTGAAAGGCAACCTGAGATCCATGCTGGCAATCGATGTTCTCAAATGGCCGGGCGTTAACCAGGCATTTATTTTCTCCTTTTTCATCACTCTTGCTCTTGCGCTCGTCATTATTCCCTTTGGCAAACGTCGTAAGCCCGGAACACCTGTTTCCTGGGGTGAAGCAATGGTCGGATCCCTGTATGTCTTTGGCGTCATGTTTTTGGCGTATGGAGTGGTGCCTCACCAATGGATCGACCATGCCGACAAAAACCTTGGTTGGCGCAAAGATAAAATTCTGAACGGTCCTTTTGACATTTTGAAGCCAAAAGCACTGGGTGGAAACTTCCCTTTCACGCTGTCTTATGAAGCATTGCGCGACATCATCGCGGTTGCTATTCACGGTGTTTACATTGGCGTCATGGTGTTTTTGTTCATTTGGTGGCAAAAGCGCGGCAAAGAAGCAACAAAAGAACTTGAAACTTCAACCTACGGGCGTCCGCTCGTACGGAAGTCATAGGAGGGCTTATGGCAAAAACTGACGCCAACCCGCCAATGCCCGATTGGTCAACGGAGTATCAGCTTGTAGAAGTTGACGCCGACTACTTGTCGAAGGCAGTCAAACCCAAACAATTCATTCACATCGATCAATCTGAATGCATCATGTGTGAAGGATGCGTCGACATCTGCCCATGGAAATGCATCCACATGGTCGACCCCAGTGCTGTTGCAGAAGCGCAAGGCACCGAAAAGCCAGGACTCGATCCTTCAGACAACGTGATGTTCATTATTGATGACGACGTATGTACACGTTGCGCACTTTGTGTTGACCGATGCCCCACAGGCGTCATCATTTTAGGGAAAGTTGGTGCTCCAGTGGGCACCGGCGATTCTCATACACGCACTAATAACCACGGCTACGCCTACGGCATGCGGTTCTAAGGAGCACCCTTATGGCAAAAACTATTGACGATCAACCCACTCCAACGCTGAAAGATCGCGCTGCGAAAATTGGCCAGCAAGTGCAAGGTAGTCAGGCATGGAGTTCTATTTTCCGTCCTGGTTCCATCTTCCGCAAGGGTTACACCGATTCTCCGCGTAACCGTTCATACGTCATTATGAACTCGGTTCTCTATCACTTACATCCGGTGAAAGTGAAGCGACACGCAGTGAAGGTCAGCTACACCTTGTGCTTAGGCGGGCTGTCGTTCTTCTTGTTTATTTTGCTCACAGTCACGGGCATTTTCTTGATGTTCTTCTACCGACCCACAACGGCAAATGCTTGGCAAGACATTCAAACTTTGCAAACCTCGGTGACTTTTGGTTTGCTTGTACGAAACATGCATCGATGGGGCGCTCACCTCATGGTGCTCAGCGTTTTCTTGCACATGGCTCGCGTGTTTTATCACGGTGCATACAAACCACCACGTGAATTCAACTGGGTCATTGGTGTGGTGTTGTTAACTCTCACCCTGTTGCTTTCTTTCACCGGTTACCTATTGCCGTGGGACCAACTAGCCCTATGGGCCGTAGCGGTGGGTACCAACATGATGGGGTACACACCAATCATGGGCTCACAAGTGCGCTTTGTGTTGCTCGGTGGTACAGAAATTGGTGCAGAAACGTTGTTGCGTTGGTACGTGCTGCACGTATTGCTTCTTCCATTCGTCATCGTCATCTTTATGGCCATCCACTTCTGGCGGGTACGTAAAGACGGCGGCATTTCGGGTCCGTTGTGACAGGTAGGTGAACCATGACTGAGATTCCTGAACATCTATTGAAGCGAGCACAAGCTGCTCGTGAAAAAACTGCAGAAGATGCTGCGGCAACTTCTGCAAGCAGTGGCCCAAGCGACTCGCGCATTCCCGATCATCTTTTGGAGCGCAGTAAAGCCGCGCGTACCGGTGGAGCATCTGCTGGTGCAGTTGCCGTAGCCGACAAAGCAGCAGCTGTTGTTGCGGCGCCCGTCGGTGGTGGCGTACCTGTTGGCGCTGGTCCTGGCGGACACACTCAGCGGTTGCTCACAGTCGTCAAGTCTGGCTCCATTCAAGAAGTAAAGGCAGCGCCAATCGACAAGGTGCACACCTGGCCTCACCTGCTCGGAATTGAATTTGTTGCAGCACTTGCGTGTACTGCATTCCTCTTCATTTTCTCATGGGTGGTGAATGCCCCGCTTTTGCAAGCGGCAAACTTCAACCAAACACCAAACCCATCGAAAGCTCCTTGGTACTTCTTGGGTCTACAAGAACTACTCACCATGTTCCACCCCATGGTGGCTGGTGTAACACTGCCAGGCATGGGGCTCATCATTTTGATACTTGCGCCGTACACCGACCGCAACCCGTCAAACAAACCGGAAGATCGCAAGTTTGCGACGAGCATTATGACCGTTCACCTCATGTTCTGGGCTGTCTTGGTCATCATCGGCTCTTTCTTCCGCGGTCCAGGATTCAACTTCACGTTCCCTTGGCGTGACGGCATTTTCTTCGAGTTGTGAGGATCACATCATGAGCACTTCTCTCATCATCGCTATAGCTGTAGTAGCAATTGCCGTTTTAGGCGGTTTAGTTTTTGTGACAGCATCACGTAAAACTGGTGTTCGCGGCGCGGGCGCACTTTCGCGCGAAACAAAGAAGCGCGATAAAACTGCAACAGCGTCTGTACCTACAGGCCGCGCATTCGAAGCCGCAGCAACTGCATCATCTACGGAACTTGCCGTTCCTGCACCAGCCGAAATTGAACAGTGGGTTGCACCCGATGCAGAAGTGCTCGGTGAAACTCGTCGTAGCTTCTTCAACCGCGCCACAGTCATCATGCTCAGCACAAGCCTCGGTGCATTTGGCGCTTCGCTTGTTGGGTTTTTGTGGAAGGGTGCTTCCGGAGGTTTTGGTTCAAAAATCAATGCCGGAAAAATTGACGACGTCATCCAGTCAATTCGCAG
>JAURNB010000062.1 GCA_030830415.1 Acidimicrobiales bacterium
AGGGGGCTATATGGGCGCTACAGCGCGAAACCTGTGGAGGGTCACTGAGCCTTTCCATCAGTTGGCTTATCGCTCTCCGGAGGCTGTAGCGGCCTATGAGGCCATTGGTTTACGGGTAGCTCCGCATCAGTACTTTGCGAGCCGTCTCGCCGCGGCAGGGGAAGTAACCCACGGGGTAGCCGTGTCTTTGTTGTTTGGCTTTGCCCCTGACTACGTCGCTCAGGCCGTGCCAGATGTGTGGAGCATTGTCGACGCCAAAAGTGTTGTTGACGCCCGAACAAAGGGCGCAGAAGCTACCTTGCGTCGTATCTTGGGAGATGCCTGGAATGGCTCGGAAATTGATCGAGCTAATGGCATTGCGCAAGACATGATTCAGCAGCTTTCATTTGCTGGGAAACCTATGGCGGCTGCACAAAACGACGTGCCTCAGCCTGAATTTGCTGGTTTGCAACTATGGCGTGCATGCACCATCTTGCGTGAGTACCGCGGCGACGCTCACTGGGCGGCTACCGCTGCCGCTGGAATTGATTCTGTTGAATGCCATATCTTGCATGCTGCAGATGGAGCGATGCCAGAAGATCTACTTCATCGAGTAACTGGTTGGAATGACCCTGAATGGGAAGCGGCAAAAGAAAGGCTGCGTTCACGTGGCTTGCTGAAAAATAGTGGCACCAATCTTGAACTCACCGATGCTGGAGTAGAAGTGAAGCTGTTCATAGAACATTCCACCGACAGTGGTTCTTCATCGCCCGTGTCGGTTGCGGGTGAGAAGCAAACAACCGAGCTCATAGAGCTGATGAAACCTTGGATCTCAGCCATCATGGATGCAGATGTTATTGGGGCTTGGAAAATGCGTGAACAGCTGTGGCGTGACCTTCCTGCAGTAAAGAATGTCTGAAGCCCTTTCAGCTGCTCAAGAGTTTTTACGCTGTCCGCATTGCGCAGTATCAATCAAGATTGACGCAGGGGTCGCAAAGTGCGATGCAGGACATAGCTTTGACGTTGCGCGTCAGGGTTACGTCAATTTTCTGACGAATCAAACCTTCATTAAGAATGCAGATTCAGCCGCGATGGTAAAAGCTCGCCAGAAGATGCATGCTCGTCCATTTTTTCAGAATCTTGCACTGCAGCTCGCACAGGTTTGTGAGAGTTTGTGTCGAGACATTTCAGTACCAGTGATTGTTGAACCTGGTGGAGGAACAGGCTTCTATGCGCATGCGGCCACTCAAGTGGCGAGCAGTTCGGCTGCCGTGAGTTTTGATATCAGCGTTCACGCCGCAAAAGTTTGTGCGCGGCAATCAAACCGTATTGCTGCGGTGGTGGCCGACGTGTGGCAGCCGTGGCCGATTGGGGAGAACAGTGCCGACATTGTGCTGTCGGTGTTTAGCCCCCGAAACTTTGCAGAAACCAAACGTGTTTTGAAGTCAGGTGGCACTCTCATAGTGGTGGCGCCAGAACATCATCATTTGGTTGAATTGCGAAACCGATTCAATGCTTTGAACATTCAGCACGATAAGAGCGAAACGATCTCAGCTTTGCTGGGAAACTTCACGAAAATTGAGCAGTTCGTCCACCAGTCGACAGAGTTGCTTGATGGCCAAGCGATGTGCGAGACCCTGCTCTCGGGGCCAAATGGGCATCATTTGAAACCAAACGACATGGAAGCGATTCTCGAGTCAAAGCCTCTCGATGTCACGCACAGTGTGAGCATCTCCATTTGGAAACTCAATATAGATGAGCGCCAGAGCGAGTAGTTTGAAGATGTCTTATGTATTCACCTGATGATCTCGTAGCAATTCAAAAAATGACTCTGCGTACATTGGTGTCGGGTCAGGTAATAGCTGCGGCTTCACTCGCGTCCGCAGTCACTGTAGGTGCGTATGTCATCCAAAACATTTTGGGTGCAGACACTGCTTGGAGTGGCATCGCTAGCGCGACGGTCACCATTGGAACAGCGTTCATGGCCCAACTGCTGAGCTTGGTGATGACACGAAAGGGGCGTCGTATTGGTCTGCAATACGGTTACATCGCTGCCTTTGTAGGCGGAGTCATTGCAGGTATAGGCGCAGAAAAATCACAGTTAGCAATTTTCCTGTTTGGGCTGTTCCTTTTCGGGAATGGTCAAGCAGCCAACTTGCTCTCTCGTTATGCCGCCACCGACTTGGCAGATGTAAATACGCGGGCATCGGCGATGAGCAGAATACTCTTTGCGTCAACTTTTGGTGCGGTCTTTGGCCCCATTCTTGTGGTGCCTGCTGAACGCGTAGGTGAGTCGGTCTTTGGTTGGCACAAATACACCGGGCCTTGGATATTTTCAGCTTGTTTCTTTGTGTTCGCGGCAGTGAATGTGATGGTGCGGTTGAGACCCGACCCCCTTGAAGTGAGTGGTGGCCTGAAGTCTCAAAACGTTGCAGGAGTGCAGCCACCCAAGTTTCGTATTGCGATGCAGACAATTTTTCAATCGCCTTCCGCCAAGATCGCGATCTTTGCCATGGTGGTGTCACAAGTGACCATGGTGGCAGTAATGACCATGACACCTGTTCATTTGAAAGCTCACGGGCATGAATCTGTGAGCCCGTTTGTTATCTCGCTGCACATCGCGGGCATGTATGCATTTAGCCCATGGGTGGGGAAGTACTGCGATCGCAAAGGGCGATACTCGGCCATTGCTGTGGGCTCAATACTTCTCATATTGGCCACGGTGTTTGCGGCCCTTGCAGGTGAATCGGCTTTACTCCTGTTTCCCGCTCTGTGGCTGTTAGGAGTGGGTTGGAGTTTCGGTCTCATTGGAGGGTCAAACCTCTTGGTCGATTCCATACCGATAGAGGCTCGTGTTCAGATCCAAGGCACTGCAGATTTCCTCATGAGTCTGTGTGGCGGAATTGCTGGTTTCTCCAGTGGATTTATTCGCAGGGCTGTGGGCTTCCACATGCTGTCGAACATTGCATGTGTACTGGCGTTTGTGATGTTTCTCGTAGTGCAAAAAGCACAGAGGAATAGAGCCGCTAGCTCTGCCCCTGTCTTATAGCCACTCAGTGCCGAACTGACCGTTCACAGCAACGATGAGTAACTTGGCTCCATTTGGCCCAGCCCATTCAGGCCCGTACGCGTGGCCTTTGGCTACAAAGCGCACATCGCCGGGGTAGTACACGCGCTCTCCTTCAATATGGAATTCGCCTTCTTTGACGATGTACAAAGTGTCGGAACCATGTTCATGTTTTCCGAGCCAGGTATTTGGCGGAAATGTATTTTCGAGAACTGTTGGATGACGCGACAACACACGAACAATAACCTGACCTTTGATGTGTTCGTTCTCGGCCACAATTGGTTCAACTGAATCGGGATGCACTGCCCAAACGTTTTTGCTATTTTCCATTGGATAACTGTAATTGGTTTACGACATTGAGCGGAAGTCACGTTGCGTGGCCATCGTGGTTAGAACCAATACAAGCATCAGTGCCCCTGTAATAGAGATTGTTTCAGGCAACGAATGCAAGTGCCTTGCGGTGTAGCCGACGAGTAATGCTCCCATGGGGGCGATACCCACCATTAAAAGAGAGTGGACCGACATCACGCGACCCATGACGTTTGCGGGTGTGTTGTGTTGAATGAGCGTTTGATTCAAGTTGAGGTAGAAGCCGCCAGTGAGGCCCCATGCAAAAAGTACGAGAGCGAGATACCAATAATTGGTAGCTGGCCCAATGAATATCTGCACTGTTGCGCCCGTGCACAAACCACACATGAACCACAATCCTTTACGCACAATTTTGTGGCTGTTACGCAAGATCCACATCGATGTGCAGAATTGCCCAACGCCGAGAAGCGAATAAAGAATTGTTGCCTCTCCGCCGGTAGCCCCTACTTGTTCACGAACGAATTGAGGTCCAAGAACCATCCATGGCGACATCATGAAGAGCACTGAACCTGAAAGCAAGATGAAGAGCACACGAATGTTCTTATTCGCCCAGATGTACCGCATTCCCACTTGCAGTTCTTTGCCTAAATGACGTGCTTCAGTGGAATGTGTTGGAGGAGGAAGTTTCAATGGAAAAAGTGTAAGTAGGCCGAGACCATAGAGAAGTGCTTGGACCCAAAATGCTCCTTCAATACCCCAACGCGAAATGGCTGGGCCAGCCAAGGCAGGCCCGAAGATGAGGGCAAGATTTGATGCAACCGTTGAAACAATAATGGCGTTCATCAGTTGTTCCTTGGGAACCAATGTCGACACCACGGCAGTTCGTACCGGTTGGCCAATAGCAATGAAGAGACCAAGTATTGCTGCGCTCACAGTTGCAGAGAATGTGGTGATGTGCCCTGTGCTCACCCACACAGCGGTGCAGAGGGTGATGCCGAAAGCACCAACTTGACTTGAAATGAGTAACGCCCGACGGTTCATGCGATCGGAGAAAACACCTATAGGCAAAGAAACGAAGAGCGCCGGTAGGCCCATGACAAAAAGCAGCATTCCACTCACATCCGACTGTGCGCCTAACTCCAAAATGAGCCACACGAATGCAAAGCGTTGTGTGGATTGCACGAGCGTGAAGCCCAAAGTGTTGAGCCAAAGGAGTCGGAACGATTTCAGACGGAGAACGTCGAAAGAACTATCGCTCACTTTGCTGAACTGACGTTGTACTTCACGGGAAGGCGTTTGTGGCCACCCACAAAGATTGTTTTCATGAGTGCTGGTTGACCATTGAGCTCAATACTTTCTAAACGCGGTACAAGCTGGGCAAAAAAAGCTTTGAGCTCCATGCGGGCGAGCATCGCTCCCAAGCAGTGGTGAATGCCAAATCCGAACGAGAGATGTTTGTTGGGGTATCGG
>JAURNB010000063.1 GCA_030830415.1 Acidimicrobiales bacterium
CTCGGCACCCGTGTAGTTGTTGTTCAACTTCACGCTCATCGACACCTGCGCCACATCGTGGTGAATGCGCAAGCTTTCCTGCCCACCCAACTCGTATTTAATAATGAAAGCGTCGTTGATGCCGTGGTAGTCGATATACCCCCAGGCTTCTTTCAACTGCGGCCATATGTATGCACCCACATGGTTTTGCATTGCCGCAAACACCACCGGGCTCAACTGCGCAATCGACACCTCATGGCCAGGTACTGGGTCATGCGGGTTTGCTTCAAATGCACCCGACGCTTCCGCAGCATCAATGAGCACCTGGCAATACTCGGGAGTGAGAAAAGGCAACACATACATCTCACTGGCCAATTCGCGCATGCCTTCGCGCAGGTCGGCCCCACCTTCGTAATCAAAAAATTCATTCACTGTTGCCATGCGTTTAGTTTCGCATGAAAAGTGCACATGTCCTCAGGTATCTCTGTGATGACAAAGAAAAAGGGTGGGGCGCCATTGGCGCCCCACCCTCACACCTATAAGGGGGTTATATAGTGCGATCTTATTTTTGCATTGAGAGTGGCAACAGTGGCATATCCACAATGTGGATCACGCCGTTTGCTGCTTCAACGTCTGGTGTCACAACAGTTGCTGTGCTTGTACCAATGGTGAATGAAACAACACCGTCTGCTGATACAACCTTGGCCTTTTCACCACTCACCAAATCGGCATCCATGCCGTTCAATGCTGCGGTGTCGGCTGCCATTACTTTGCCTGCAATCACGTGTGAGGTGAGAACTGTCTTCAAGAGCTCAACGTCGCCGGTGAGTGTTGCTGACAACTCTTCAATGGTGACGCCCATCTTCTCAGCCAATGCTTCGAATCCTGCGTTGGTTGGTGCCAATACGGTGAATGGACCTTCGCCAGCAAGTGTCTCGCCCAAGCCAGCAGCTGTCACGAGTGCAACGAGTGTGCTGAAGTCTGGGTTGCCTGCTGCAATGTCGACAATTGTCTGTGGTGCGTCAGTTGCTGGTGCATCAGTTGTGTCAACTGCTGTATCTTCGGTTACTGCTTCTTCAACAACAGTTTCTGTTGTTTCTTCGGTCGCTGCATCGTCGCTATCGCTTCCGCAGGCTGTTGCAAAAAGGCCGAGGGTTGCTACTGCACCGAGGGCAATGAACTTCTGTGATTTACGCATGGTTTCCCTTTTCTTGTAGTTGAATTGTCGTCGTGCGGTGTGGGGGGTATGAGGTGGTGTATTCACACTGCACGGCGACAACCCCAAATTAGCACTAAAAGTGGAAACTGTAAAGGGGCTACAGGTGAACTTCAGGTGAACTAGCGCCCGATGCCTTGGTACGTAAAGCCCGCAGCCCGCCAAGCCTCGCGGTCTAAGAGGTTTCGGGCATCTACCACCTGGGCATTTCCCATGGTTTTGGCCACTTCTACGGGGCTGACCCCAGCAAACATGGGCCATTCGGTGAGCACCACCAGGGCATTGGCCCCAGCACATGCCACCACGGCACTGGGCGCCACGGCTACCGCACCCCCCGCATTGGCCTCGAGTTCGGGTACTGCCCCCGCAACCGTGGGGTCGAATACAGCCAAGTGCGCCCCTGCCAATAGCAACTTACGGGCAATAGTAATTGCCGGCGAATGGCGGCGGTCGTCGGTGTTGGCCTTAAAAGTAAGACCCCACACCGCCACCAACTTGCCTTCCAAATTGCCGCCCACCGCACGGCGCACTTTTTCCACCACGCGCTCAAGCTGTTGATCGTTTGCCTCAATCACACTTTCCAACAAACCAAACTTGTACCCCGCCTCTGCGGCCAACGTAACAAGACCAATGGTGTCTTTCGGAAAACAACTGCCACCAAAGCCTGGCCCTGGTTGCAAGAACTCTCGCCCAATGCGCGGGTCGCGCCCAATGGCATCGACCACCGTATGAATGTCGGCGCCCACGTGCTCACAGATATTGGCAATGGAGTTAATAAAAGAAATCTTCGTTGCTAAAAAAGCATTCGCTGCATACTTAATTGTTTCCGACGACACAGGGTCGGAAAAAATCACCGGTACATCTACACCGTCATACAACGCACCCACACGTGCACACACCTCATGTGTTTCTGCACCCACCACCACACGCGACGGATGCAAAAAGTCATACACCGCAGTGCCTTCTCGCAAAAACTCAGGGTTCGATGCCACATGCACATCGCTACGCCCCAGCAAACCTGCAACGGTTTTACTCGCACCCACTGGCACCGTTGACTTGTTGACTACCACAGCATTCACAGCCAACATGGGCCCAATGCGCCCCGCAACAGCTTCGATATAACTCATATCAACCGAGCCATCGTCACGCTCTGGCGTGGGCAAACACAAAAAGACAAACTCACATGCGGGCAACACTTCAGCAGCCTCAATAGCAAAACGCAAACGCCCACTTGCAATACCTTGCGCCATCAACTCGGCAAGGCCCTCTTCCACAATGGGCACTTCACCCGCACGCATGCGTTCTACTTTTTTTACATCGGTATCTACACACACCACGTTGTGGCCAAGGTGCGCAAAACACACACCGGTGGTGAGCCCCACATACCCCGTACCTACAACAACGACTTCAGCCACCTAGCAACATTAGAAGCCTCGCCCCAACTATTACTGCCTTGTTGCCATGAATTCAGTAACGCCACACGCACGTCGTGCCCCGAAAAACCCCATTGTGCACAATGCCGCAGGTTCACCCACGCATCATTTCCATGGCGCTTTGCCAAACGTTCACCATGTGCATCAACCACCAACGGCACATGCACATGTTCCACTGTGGGTAACCCCAACAACTCTTGCAAGTGCACTTGGCTGGGGGTCACACTCAATAGGTCGGCCCCACGCACCACTTGGGTAATTCCCTGAGCAGCGTCGTCGACCACCACTGCCAGGTTGTAGGCCGGCACCCCATCGTTGCGTTGTAGCACCACATCGTCGGCGCCTTTTTCTCGTGCCTCGGCACTCGCCCGCAGCCGCACAGCAGGCACCCGGCCAGCGCCTCGCCAGGCAGCACGTTGTGCCTCGCTCAACTCGCGGCATGTTCCGGGGTAACTATTCACCTCACCATGTGGGGCCGAAGCGGCTTCGCGAATCTCCTTGCGAGTGCAAAAACACTCATAGGTAAGCCCCCTCGCTGTGAGTTTCTCCA
>JAURNB010000064.1 GCA_030830415.1 Acidimicrobiales bacterium
AATGAAGATATGAGTCTTGTCATTGTTGATAAATCAGATGGGGTTGCAACTCTCACCTTAAATAATCCAACCGAACGTAATACTCTGACCGCGCCAATGGTTGCCGACATTTTGGCCGCCATGGACGATGTAGAGAACGATTCGGCCATTGGAGCAATTGTGGTCACCGGTGCAGCCCCTGCTTTTTGTGCGGGTGCCAACCTGGGAAATCTTGCCACTGCAACTCCAGAAAGCTTGTCGAACATTTATGAAGGCTTTTTGCGTATTGCACGCAGCCCATTGCCCACCATTGCGGCGGTCAATGGTGCAGCAGTAGGTGCTGGTATGAACCTTGCTCTTGGTTGCGACGTGCGAATCGCAGCAAGGCGTGCAAAGTTCGACACACGTTTTCTTCAGATTGGTATCCACCCTGGTGGTGGTCACACATGGATGTTGCGCCGCATTGCTGGGCCCCAGGCAACAATGGCAACGGTCATCTTCGGCGAAATTCTCGATGGTGCTGAAGCCGAACGAGTTGGCCTTGTCTGGAAGTGTGTCGATGATGAGGCACTTCTTGCTACAGCACATGAAATGGCTGCTCGTGCGGCATCGGCCCCACGTGAACTGCTGAAAGTCACCAAAGAAACTATTCAGGCGATGTCGGGAATCGACGCTCATAGTGATGCAGTGAAACGAGAAATTGAACCTCAGGTGTGGAGTACTCGCCAGCCATGGTTTGCTGAACGCCTTGCTGCCCTTCAAGCAAAAATTTCTAAGAAGTAGAAATTCGTATGCAAAAAGTGCTGCGATATTTCATCGCAACACTGCTGTCTATTGTCTTAGCTGTCACTGCGGTTCCCATACCCCAGGCACAGGCTGCTGAGCAGAAACGTCCATACATCGTTACCGTTCATCACCGCAGTGATATTGATGAAGTCGTTGCCGCAAGTAGGAACTTAGGCGCAAAAAGATTCAATATTTTCCGTTATGCACTGGGCGGATTCGCCACAGACATGAGTGCATCTGCAGCGAGCGCATTAAGGCGCGACACACGGGTAAAACGTGTAACTCAAAATGTCGCTGTACGCAAAAAAGACATCCCACCGGTTCAACTTGGCGCGCCATACCAACTCGACCGCATCGATCAGCGTGCATTGCCGTTAGATGACCGGTTTGGCTCGCCTGCGACGGGTGAAGGCGTGCAGATCTACATGATCGATACTGGGGTGAGAGCCACCCATGTCGACCTAGCAGGGCGTGTTGTTGCCGGTGTCGACGTAGTGGGAAGCGACGAAAGTGGATCCCCTATTTCACCTACATCAGATTGTGACGGACACGGAACTCACACAGCGGCGACGGCTGCTGGCACAACCTTTGGAGTGGCAAAAAAGGCAACGATTATTGCTGTGCGGGTATTGAACTGTGACGGAGACGGAGATGTTGAAGGAGTTGTTGCAGGCATTGACTGGGTGTTGCATCATCACCGTAGTGGGGTACTTGCGGTAGCGAATTTAAGTTTGGGTGTGAATGCCGACGAGAACTCGCTCCCCATGGACGATGCGGTGCGAGACCTATATGACGACGGCATTGTTCCTGTTGTGGCTGCTGGCAACGATGGCAAAGATGCCTGTGGTACCTCTCCTGGGCATTTGCCTGAAGCTCTCAACGTTGGTGCCGTGAATAGCCAAGACGATCGTTTCAACAATGGGTCTATTGGCTCAAATTATGGGCAGTGCCTCGACCTGTTTGCACCAGGTGTACGTGTGCTGTCTGCTGGAAGTGATTCCGATACAGAAACTCACTATGAAACCGGAACCTCCATGGCATCGCCCTTGGTTGCAGGGTATGCGGCGTTGCTTGCGCAGCAGTTTCCCAATGCCTGCCCAGTCTCTATTGAAGACGCCATTAAAGCAAGAGCCACAGCGAATATTGTAAAAAACGCGGGAACGGGTTCACCCAACCTGCTGTTGAACGTTGTTGATATTTCTGCTGTCGGAACCGCCAATCCCGGGACACCAAATGCATTGGTCAGTACGCCTAAAAATGAAGGCCTCGTGGTGTCGTGGGACCCCGGTTGTAGCGGTGGTGCAACATCAGGAACAAACACTATTCAAGTGAGCGTGAGCGGCGATAAAACTCCTTTCCGCACGATCAAAATAAACGATGCAGCTGGGCAAGTTGTGCTGAAGGGTCTCGACAACAGCAAAAAGTATGTAGCGCGAGTACGCCGCCACACGGCAAATGGAAAAAGTGATTGGTCTGTTCCTTCACTTGCAATGAACCCAAAGCCTTTGGTAACTGGGCAAAAGGTATTGCTGAATTCTCTTGCGCGTTCAACAGAGGCAACTATTGGTGGGTTGTGGCAAGTCTCGACAGGCTCGAGCGAGGTGTGTCGTGTCACTGCAAATGCGGCACGGATGTACTTCATGCGAAAGGGAAATTGTGGTGTTGAAGTACAGCCTCAGTACACCAACGTTCCCTTCACCCGCACTTTCTCGGTGGGGGAAACAGTCGCTCCGGGCAACAGCGGACGTGGTAGGCGCATTGTGTACTCACGTAACTCGCGCAGGCTGTACGCAATTGATGCCACAAATGTGGTGGAACGCAGCATTGCCGTTGTTGCACCCGAGGTTGCCCCGGCACTTGGGAGCTTTTCATTGGCAATCCTGAATAACGGCCTAATGCTTGAGGCACAGAGCAAAACTGGCAAGGTCGCTGTTGCCGTCTCGGGGATTCCCGTTCTGTGCGATGCCACCGGAGTGTGTGCTGCTACGTATGGCCCCGATTCCTATGGCACAAGCCAACTGCAGGCACTTGGTATCTATATACCGACAGAAGACCTGCGCTGGTTTGTGCGTTGGGGTGAATCGGTAAAAACTTTTGTCATTGTTCGTTAAATCGACAAACAATCCTTCACATATTCCAACGACGAGCGTATGGTGCCTTAAAGGAAGCGTTGCAATTGGAATACCCGAGAGGAGACCCGATGAGTAAGCGTCATCACAGTCAAGAAACTGTGCCACCCCCACGCGTTGAATTGCGTGCTCACGCTCATAATGAGCGACATCGAATACACGCGGCGTTAGATGAAGTTGCAGAACTGGTGAGCCAGGGGATTCCTGCAGAAGATCTTCATGAACCCGGCAAGTCGTGGCGGGTTGAAGCTCACCACGATAAAGAACGTGCCATTCGCAAAAGCAATGGGCCATTGAAACACTGGAAAACGAAAGACTGGAAACGACGTTCGGTGGTGCGTAAACAACGCGCTATTGCGCTGCGAGCCATTGCTGACTAAGAGCTTCGCGGCGCTGGTCCCATTCTTCTTGGGTGAGTGCAAAGCGATGGTGGTCTTCCCAGAGCCCATTGATCTCTAAATAGCGCTCTGCGGTTCCTTCGTTGCGAAGTTCCAGTTTTTCAGCAACACGTAAACTGTTTGTGTTGCGAGGAATGATGCAAATTTCGATGCGATGTAAGTGCAGTTCGTCGAATGCAAATTTCAGTAATACAACGACAGACTCAGCGATGTAACTTTTTCCTGCTCGAGCCTGGTCGATCCAGTAGCCAATTGTTCCGCATTGCATCGCGCCACGCATCACGTTGTTGATGTTGACTTCTCCGGCAAAAGCATTGTCGACAAAGAGGCCAAATGCATAAGAGTTTCCCGATTGACGTTCGCGCTCGCGAATATTGCATCGTGCGGCAAAAATATCGCGATCTACTGCCGGGTCGGGCTGATGAATGGGGCGGGCAGGCTCCCAGCGGGTGAGCCAGTCGCCGTTGCGCCGACGCACCTCGCTCCACGCCGAGAAATCTTCAGCTACCAATGGCCGCAAAACAACGCGCGAGCCGTAGAGACGTAAACCTGAGTTTGCCAGTGAGCCTGTGCCGGATCTTGCGGGGTGCTGGTTCATGATGCTTCGGTGGCAACCACTCCATCGAGAAGTGATGCCGTCGAAATAATGATATGCGATCGTTGAAGTTTGCGCATGATTGCAACGAGCGCACAGCAGCCTCCAACAATGACATCGGCCCGGTCGGCATTGAGGCCAGGGTTGAAGAGCCGGTCACGGAGAGCTTCGGTGGCAAGAGTGCGAAAGACATCTTCGGCAGCATCGCGGGTGAGTAAGAACCCGTGGAGCTGATTGACGTCGAATTCGGTGAGTCCGAGTTCAACCATGGCAATGGTGACGATGGTTCCGGCAACGCCGATGATTTCGTCACAGTCGGCAAGCTCGGGAATTTCGCGTAGGGCATCATCAACTTCATCGATAATGACACCAATGGCGTTGGTGAGTTCTTCGGGTCGTGGTGGGTCGGAGTGAATTTCCTTCTCGGTGAGGCTGCGTGCGCCGTAAGGAATGCTGATGACACGGGGCGTGCCCGTGGGGTTCCCAACGGCAATTTCTGTGGATCCTCCGCCGATGTCGAAGACGGCAATGAGTTGTGGATTGTTTGGCAAAGGAAGTTGTTGCTGGGCTCCAATAAAAGACAAGCGTCCTTCCTCTTCGCCCGAGATGAGACGAGGGTCAACTCCAATGATTGACTTCACTTCCGCAAGAAACGCAGTTCCATTACTGGCGTGTCGCACAGCGGCAGTTGCTACTACATGAATGTTCGTTACACCATGCTCGGTGAGCACAGACGAATAGTGGCGCAATTGTTGGAGAGTATTTTCCATCGATTCCGTCGAAAGAATTTTGGTACGGAGAACTCCGGCGCCGAGGCGAGTAATTTTCTGTTCGCGCACAAGTGTGTGGCCATGACGCGAAATGAGCAAATTTGTGGAGTTGCTTCCAATATCGATGACCCCAGTGAGAAGTGATTCTGGCGTGCTCATAGATGCTCTTTCACCCATCGTCCAACGGGGTCGTCGCCACCTGCAAGAAACCATGCGTAGTGGGCATGGAGACACTTCACGCCGCGGCGCGTGCCGGCAACACCGCCACTTGGCGCAGGCCCGGTGTGATGTGGGGGGAGTAGTGAGTCGCGTAACGCTTTGTAACGTTGATGAGCAGCAGCAATTTCTTCCTCAGGAATGTCTGCTTCAGACTGGTCGACACCACCAGTTGACTCAAGGCGTGCGACAGCAACGTATTCCTTTTTGCCGACCAACCAAAACAGGGTAGGCATAGGTGTCCCGTCGAAAAGCAGAGGGGCATTTTGAACAACAATGGGGTCGCCAGAATTGCTGCGCACGACCACTTCAAAGTCACCTTGCGGTGACCTGCCAAGAAGTTCTGTCACGCGCTCAATATCGGCGGGTGATGCCATAAATCAATTCAGTGGATCGTTTAGAGCACTGCAATGAGAATGACAACGAGTACAGCAATTCCCGCTACTACGGGGAGTGCACGCTTCAGCATTGTGGAGCCTGCTGCATCGAGCAAGTTGATGGGAGCAGCTTCAGGCGCATCAATTTTGCGTACCACTGGTTCGGCTGATGCGCTAGGCGCAGCAACTTCTGCCACTTCTGCAACTGCTGGTTCTGCTGCAGTGTCACCAGGAATTTCAGAAATGAGTGTGTTGAGGTTTTCGGAAAACTGTGCAAGCAATTTGTCGCTAATGTCGGCCATTGCGCCACGACCGAACTGTGCAACTTTGCCAGTAATAGCAAGGTCGGTGTTTACTTCAACTTTTGTGCTGGTTGCAGAAATGCTGGTGAGTTGAGCAGTGATGAGTGCCGATGCATTTCCTTTTCCGCCTGTGTCACGACCTTCGCCCTTTAACACGGCCTTATGGTCAACGTCATTGCGCTCGAGGAACGAGGCCTGGCCTTTGAACTGTGCCTGGATTGGCCCAACTTTTACCTTCACCACGCCGCGGTAGGTGTCGCCCTCAACTTCTTGCAGCTGTGCGCCTGGCAGGCATGGGGCAATGAGTTCAACGTTGGTGAGAATTTTCCATGCCTCGGCAACGGGCACATTGACGGTGAAATGATGATTTAGTTCCATTGGTTGAGATCCTCAATCGTGTCGATATCAAAAGGTGACCCCGTGCAGAGTACTTGCTCTACGAGTTCGGGGCGACTGCTGATGAGATTTCGTGCCCCAAAATCTCCTTGGGTGGGCAAGAGCGGCCACACCTCAGCAGTGAGGAGCACGGGGTTCCCAGGGGTTTTCTGGCCGTCTGCCTGCGTGTAGAGGGCTTGGGCGATGGGAGAGCGTGACGAGGCCACAGCGACCCAATCGGCCGGAGTGACAAAGGGTTGGTCGCCAAGACCCACCACGATGGCGGTGGCGCCCACACTGCGGGCCGCTTGGATGCCTGCCTGGAGCGAGCTGGCCTGGCCGGTTTGCCACTCGGGGTTATAGACCGTGGTGACCACGGGGTGAGAGGTGGCGTCGCTCAATGGCTCAATTGCGCCCCACACCACGATGACATGGGTGAACCCGGCATTGACTGCTGAACTGACGGAATGGGAAAGGACGCTATTCCCACGCAGTGTGCTGTGGAGTTTGTGGGCGCTCCCGACGAACCTACTGCCGGCACCAGCGGCAAGTAACACGGCCACAATGGTGGACGGCGGTTGCTGAGGCGTGGTCACAGTTCAATTTAACACTACGTTGTGGGGAGTACTTATGTCACTTTCTCGTCGTGTCCATTTTCGGGGTGTTTCTCTCGCTCGCGGGGGAACACGTGCGATGGCTGTTGCGACCATTGCCTGTGGCCTTGTAGTGGGTTCAAGTTCTGCCGTTCATGCTGCAGGCACTGCAGTAGTGGTACCGCCAGCAGTAGTGCAAACCACATGGCGAGAACCACAGTTGCTCACAAAAGATGCGCGTCCGCGATTCGACGCAGTAAAAACCATTGCGGGAGAAGCGCTGGAATCCATCGCCACTTTTATTGATGTACCAACTTCAGAAAATTTTGCCCAATATCAATTATTCCGCGCTGCATTAGTAAACCGCGTTGCTGCTCGTGTCAACGAGTCGCGTGCAGCAATGTTGCAAGCATGGTCACAATCTTCATTGAAGCATCAGATGGCCCTTATCGCTGGTCTCACAACATTGGGCGTTGGCTACGAATATGGTTCCGATAATCCGAAAAAAGGTCTCGACTGTTCAGGGCTCGTTGCCTATGCATGGAAACAAGTGGGAATTTCTCTACCGTTGCAGTCGAAGCGGCAATGGGAAGCTTCTCGTGATGTTCCGCAAGAAGATGCGTTGCCCGGAGACATCGTTTGGTATCCGGGTCACACCATGATGTACCTCGGAGTGGGCGATGCGGTGCTGCATTCAGCGCGTGAAAATTTGGGTGTTCGCTTAGGTCGCATTAACTGGAAAGAAATTCCCCGCGTTAAATTTGGAAATCCGGAAGTTTCACTTCTGTCAGTGAATCGGTCCGCTGGCGTCTTTTAACGACGGCGATTGGCGCCCCGTGCGCTGGGCAATGATTTCTGCACAAATTGAAATAGCAGTTTCTTCAGGTGTTCTTGCGCCGAGGTCAAGACCTATTGGCGACATGAGCCGGGCGAGGTCGGCGGGCGAAGTGACTCCGGCAAGTGCGAGTCGTTCTAAACGTTTTGTGTGAGTTTTGCGTGAGCCCATCACGCCGATGTACCCGGCTTTTGTGCTCAGCGCGCCTTGAACAGCAGGCACATCGAATTTTGCATCGTGCGTAAGAACACACACCGCATCGCGTGCAGTGAGTGATTTGCCGTGGCTTTCAAAATAGGCATTTGGCCAGGTCACGACAACCTCGTCGGCCATGGGGAAACGTCGTCGTGTAGCAAACACTTCGCGTGCATCACAAACGGTGACGTGGTAGCCAAGAATTTTTGCAACACGGGCAAGTGCCGCAGTGAAATCGACCGCTCCAAAAATCCACATGTGCGGTGGCGGTGCAAAACTTTCTACAAATATTTTCACCATCGGCGTGTCGTCGAGGTCTTCAGGAGTGGTTTGGCCATCGGCGCCGTAATGCCGCACGCCCGTTGTGCCAGCCTCAAGTTCGCCCAACGTATCGCGACCAACAATGCGATCGAGTTCAATATTGCCGAGCGAACCAATTGGGGTGAGTTGCGGAGAAACGATGAGCCATGCTCCAACGTGTGGACCTTCAATAACTGTTGCAAGGCCAACAGGAGTTTGCTGAGCCGTTCGCTCTGCGAGAACCTGCACAGAAGAATCGGCGAGATATGCATCGAGTGGCTGTATGAAGAGATGAATGATGCCGCCACATGTGAGACCAACAGCA
>JAURNB010000065.1 GCA_030830415.1 Acidimicrobiales bacterium
AATATGACGGTGGAGTTGGGTAAGCCCATTGCTATGGATGAGGGTTTGCGTTTCGCTATTCGTGAGGGTGGCCGTACTGTTGGTGCTGGTCGAGTCACAAAGATCCTGAAGTAATCCACAGTCCATATTGAATTAATAGAGAAAATCTCAAAGTAAGGGGCCAGTTATGGCAAAGAGTGAGAAGCGGGTGAAAATTACTCTCGAGTGCACAGAGTGCAAAGAGCGTAACTACATCACCATGAAGTCCAAGGTAAATGACCGTGAGCGCCTAGAAATGAAGAAATACTGCGCCCGCGATCGTCGTCATACCAACCATAAGGAGACTCGTTAGGCCACTGATAGCCTGACCCCTTCATTAGGGCAGTAGCTCAGCTGGTAGAGCGCCGGTCTCCAAAACCGATGGTCGGGGGTTCAAATCCCTCCTGCCCTGCAAAAGACCAATTGAATCAATAACGAAAAGACAGAACAAAAAACAATGTCGACTCAAGACCTCAACCGAGAACAAAAGCGCGCGATGAAGCGCCAGGGTGCCCTGAATGATCAGGGCGTCCCGGTTCGTGCTGCTCGTACGGGTCCTAGCAAAAATGTCAACAAAGAGCGCACCAGCCCCATCACCTATTTACGTGAAGTGCGTGAAGAGATGCGCAAGGTTGCATGGCCTACGTGGCCTGAAGTGCGCAAGTACTCCATTGTTGTGCTCATCACCGTAGTGATATTCACCTCCATCGTTGGCGGACTCGATGCATTATTCGGTTTCTTCTCCAGCTGGCTTTACAAGGACTAGTAGGAATTTTTCATGAGCGATAATTTTCTTCTCAATATGGGCAAGTCGTCTGAAGGCGACGTCCTTGACGATGCAGTAGCAACAGAAGTTGTCGATGCATCATTCGACCTCACTACAAGCGAAGCCGACAGCGATGTCGACGTCGATGAAGCAGAAGTGGAATCAATTTTTTCTAAGCCAGGGCAGTGGTACGTCGTTCACTCACAGTCTGGTTACGAGAAAAAAGTTGAACTCAACTTGAAGTCACGCATCTCGTCAATGCAAATGGAACACCGCATCTACGAAGTCGTCATTCCTATGGAAGACGCAGTGGAGTTCAAAAAAGGTCAAAAGCAAATTGTTCAGCGCAAAGTGTTCCCCGGCTATTTGTTGGTGCGTTGCGAAATGGACGATGAATCATGGTTCTGTATTCGCAACACTCCCGGAATCACGGGTTTTGTTGGTCAGAGCCACAAAGGTCAAAAACCAACACCATTGTCGCGACGTGAAGTGGAAACCTTCCTCTCAACTAAGGGCGACGGCAAGGCTGCGCCAAAGCGCAAGTCACCAAAACTCGAACACGAAGTCGGCGAGAGCGTACGCGTGAAAGAAGGCCCATTTGCCGACTTCACTGGCGTCATCGACGACATCAACGTCGATCATATGAAGTTGAAAGTTCTCGTCAATATCTTTGGCCGCGAAACCATCGTCGAGATGGATTTCAGTCAAGTAGCGAAACTCTAAATAGCGGAACTCACAGTAGAAGGCCAATAAGGAAACACAGTCATGGCAAAAAAGAAACTTGCAGCAATCGTAAAGATTCAGATCCCCGCAGGAAAAGCAACACCTGCGCCACCAGTGGGTACCGCACTCGGACCCCACGGCATCGCCATCATGGACTTCGTGAAGCAGTACAACGCTGCAACCGAAGCTCAAGCAGGAACCATTATTCCTGTCGAGATCAGCATCTTTGAAGATCGTTCGTTCACCTTCGTTTTGAAGACACCACCAACACCAGTGTTGTTGCGTCAAAAAGCTGGTATCGAAAAGGCCTCGTCAACTCCTGGTAAAGCAGTTGCAGGAACGGTGACAGAAACAGACATTGAAGAAGTCGCCAAAATCAAAATGCCAGACCTCAACGCATACGACCTTGAAGCTGCAAAAATGCAGGTTCGTGGTACCGCGCGTTCAATGGGTTTGAAAATCGTTTAAGTAATACATTCACACCGGTTCGACCAAGACAACCTCGCTTGGCAACCCAACATATGAGGGAGGCTTTATGCCAGTTAAAGGAAGCTTAGGAAAAAAGTACAAGGCTGCAATTGCTGCGTACGATCGCGAAGAACTGTTCAGCCCATTAGAGGCTGCAGAGATCGTGAAGAAGTCTGCAAAGGCAAAATTCGACGAGAGCGTTGAAGTTGCCGTGCGTTTGGGTGTTGACCCACGTAAAGCAGAGCAAATGATTCGAGGCACCGTTGCGTTGCCATCAGGTACTGGTAAGACCGTACGTATTGCTGTGTTCGCAGCTGGCGATGCCGCTCAAGCTGCACGCGATGCTGGTGCCGAACTCGTTGGCGCCGATGAACTTGCTGCTGAAATTGAAAAAGGCAACATGGACTTCGACTTGGCCATCGCCACCCCCGACATGATGCCACTCGTTGGTCGCTTGGGCCGTGTGCTCGGACCACGTGGTCTCATGCCAAACCCCAAGACCGGCACCGTGACCCAAGATGTTGGCCGTGCCGTGAGTGAATTCAAAGGCGGCAAGGTGGAATACCGCACCGACCGTTACGGCAACGTGCACGTTCCTATTGGCAAGGCAAGCTTCTCCACCGCAGATCTTGCCAACAACCTTCTCGCCGTGCTCGATGAAATTCAGCGCGCCAAGCCAGCAGCATCAAAAGGCAAGTATTTGCGCAAGATCGTCATTGCCAGCACCATGGGCCCTGGCGTGAAGATCGATACCAACCGTTTGAAGCCAGAAGCATAAAAAGTTTGCAATTCGGCATTTGCCGATAGCGTCACACATCTACATAACCGTTCGGTTACTCGCCAAAGACATCTGGCTTGTGCGCAAGCACAATTAAGAGAGCAGCAATTGGGCTCTACCAGAAGAGGCGGACAACTTTCGGACACAGAACCACAGATCTTGCGATCTCGTGGTGTGTTCAAAGGGCGTTCGCAATTGCGGGCGCCGTGCGACCACACACACGATAGAGCGCAAGCCGAGTCGTGTCCGAGAGAAAAATAAGGAGGTGAAAATGACTTCTACAAGCATCCGTTCCGAGAAAGTCGCCGTGGTGTCCGAGGTTCGGGAAAAGTTGGCAGCATCTGATGCAGCCATCGTGACCGAGTACCGAGGAATGACCGTGGCTGCACTAGCTCAACTACGTCGTGAACTGCGCAAGTCCGGTGCCGAGTACAAGGTGTACAAAAACACATTGGCTCGTTTTGCCGCTCGTGAAGCAGGCTACGAAGGCCTCGAATCAATGCTGGTGGGCCCATCGGCCATTGTTTTTGTGAAAGGCGATGCTGCAGCTGCAGCAAAAGCACTTCGCGAACAGGCCAAGGCAAACCCACTCCTCATCGTCAAAGGCGGTGTGGTGGGAACCTCCACATTGTCGAAAAAAGATCTCGACGTTTTGGCAGATCTGCCACCACGCGAAGTATTGCTGGCCCAGTTCGCTGGTGCCCTGCAGGCTCCGCTCGTCAAGACCGCAGGTCTCTTGCAGGCACTGCCTCGCAATATGGCATACGGCTTGAAGGCGCTCGTCGACCAAAAAGCTGCTTAATTCATTCATTTTCATTCATTTTTAACCAAAAAATCAGTTTTCTCCCGCGGGAGATCTACACAAGGAGATAGAGCAACATGGCTCTTAGCAAAGAAGACATCCTCGACGGCATTTCAGCCCTCACCGTTATTGAACTCAAAGAACTCCTCGATGCATTCGAAGAGCGCTTTGGCGTGACCGCAGCTGCTCCAGCAGCTGTTGCAGTTGCTGCAGTCGCCGGTGGCGGCGGAGCTGCTGCAGAAGAAGAGCAAGACGAGTTCGACGTCATCTTGAAAGATGGCGGCGCCCAGAAGATCCAGGTCATCAAGGTTGTGCGCGAGCTCACCAGCCTGGGCTTGAAGGAAGCAAAAGACCTCGTTGACGGTGCACCAAAGGCCGTTCTCGAGAAGGTCAGCAAAGACGATGCCGCCAAGGCAAAAGCCAAGCTTGAAGAAGCTGGCGCAGGCGTCGAAGTCAAATAAGACCAAAATTCATATTTTCCTGGCATGTCGCCGGGCGGAGTGGCAATACCTCGGGCGCAAGCCCGGGGTATTTGCTTTTTCTGGCCTGAAAAGGTCGGAAATGCTTGACTCGGAGCACAAACAGGCTTATCTTGCCCCCCGACGGGTAATCGGGAGCTTCCACAGAGGTTCTGGCCAAGATTCGCCCGATTTTTTGCCCACCCTTGATCATTTGCGTGGGGTGGCGGTAGCCTGCTCTGTTGCCGTGTGCTTTTGTTTGTCATCATTTTCTATGTTGTCGCAGCGCACATTTCATCCCCTACCGCTTGCAAACAGGAGTAAATAGTGGCCTCTCAATCGTTGTCCCGCGATCGGTATTCATTTGCGAATCTTGGCGAAGCTTTAGAGATCCCCGATCTCATCGCCGTCCAACGCGAAAGTTTTGAATGGTTTGTTCGTCAAGGTCTTGCAGAAGCATTTGCCGACATTTCGCCGATCAAAGACTTCAGTGGAAATCTTCAACTCGAACTCGAGTTTGACCCCACCGATGAAGACCTCTGCCCACCGCCAAAGTTCACGATGGAAGAGTGCCGCGAACGCGACATGTCTTATGCATCGAGCATCTTTGTTCGTGCCCGTTTCTTAAACGGTTACACCGGAGAAATTAAAGAGCAAGTTGTCTTCATGGGTGATTTCCCGAAGATGACCGAAAAAGGCACGTTCATCATTAACGGCACCGAGCGCGTTGTTGTTTCGCAGCTCGTGCGTTCTCCTGGCGTTATTTTTGAGCCAGGAGAGCGTTTCCGTTTGCGTAACTTGTCGAAGCACCAATTGGTCAAGGGCACAATCCACCCTTACCGCGGTGAGTGGCTCGAATTCGACGTTGAACAAAAGCCAGGAAAAGACGTTACTGCAGGAACACGTGTTGCTCGTAAGCGTCGCCTGGGTGTTTTCACCATCTTGCGTGCACTTGGCTACGACGAAGAAGGCGCACCAGGCTTCCTCGACCGTTTCGTTGCACACTTCGATTTCCTTGAAGGACAGTGGGAAAAAGAGCGCAACATTGCGCCAACCCGCGATGAAGCACTTGTTGAAATTTACAAGCGTGCCCGCCCAGGTGAACCACCAACCTTGGAAAGTGCACGTGCATATTTCGAAAATGCATTCTTTGAAAACCGTCGCTACGACCTCAGCCGCGTCGGTCGTTACAAGCTCAACCGCAAACTCGGTGCAGAGCTCGAACTCTTGCAAAAGAACTTCGGCCTCACTGCCGATCAGCTCGATTTGCCTGCAGTAGATCAGCCAGTACTCGCTAAGTGTGAAGTGCTTGCCACTATCTCTTACATGTTGCACCTCGTGAAGCAAGAGCCTGGTTATCGCCTCGACGACCAAGACCACTTCGCTAACCGTCGTATTCGTTCTGTTGGTGAACTCATTCAGAACCAGGTGCGTATTGGCTTGTCACGTATGGAGCGTGTTGTTCGTGAACGCATGACCACGCAAGACGTTGAAGCAATCACACCGCAAACACTCATCAACATTCGTCCAGTTGTTGCTTCCATTAAAGAGTTCTTCGGAACTTCTCAGTTGTCGCAGTTCATGGACCAAGTCAACCCATTGTCTGGGTTAACTCACCGTCGTCGTTTGTCGGCACTCGGACCCGGTGGTCTCTCCCGCGAACGCGCTGGCTTTGAAGTGCGAGACGTCCACTTCTCTCACTACGGACGTATGTGCCCAATTGAAACGCCAGAAGGTCCAAACATTGGTCTCATTGGTGCACTCAGCACCTTTGCTCGCGTGAACGAATTCGGTTTCATCGAGAGCCCATATCGCAAAGTTGTCAACGGTGTTGTCACCGATCAAATTGTTTACATGGCAGCCGACGAAGAAGAGAACTACACACTTGCTCAGGCAAATACTCCGTTGAATGCCGACGGAACATTTAAGGCCGAGCGCGTGTTGGTGCGTCGCTCTCCACAAACAGCCAGCCTCGAAGACTTGCGCAAAATGTTGGAGGCCGAGTCATTCTTCGGTGCCACCACCGACATCGCGTTGGTTCCCGGAACCGAAGTTGACTACATGGACGTGTCGCCGAAACAAATTGTTTCGGTAGCAACCGCACTTATTCCGTTCCTTGAACACGACGACGCAAACCGTGCACTCATGGGTGCCAACATGCAACGTCAAGCAGTTCCACTTATTCGTGCAGAAGCACCGTATGTCGGAACCGGAATGGAATTGCGCGCAGGCCGTGACGGTGCCGATCTTTTGTTGGCCCTCGACGACGGAACTGTTACAGAAGTTTCTGGTCGTGGCATCACTGTTCAGTACGACACACTTGGCAAGAAGCGTTACAACCTCGCCAAGTTCCGCCGTTCAAACCAAGACACTTGCATCAACCAAGTGGTGCGTGTACGTGAAGGACAAAAAGTAAACAAGGGCGACCTCATGGTCGATGGTCCAAGTACCGACCTTGGCGAACTTGCTCTCGGCAAAAACCTGCTCGTGGCTCTGATGCCATGGGAGGGTTACAACTTCGAAGACGCAATCATCTTGTCTGAGCGTTTGGTGAAAGACGACGTGCTTACTTCCATCCACATTCACGAGCATGAAGTCGATGCACGCGATACCAAATTGGGTGCAGAAGAAATCAGCCGCGACATTCCTAACTTGTCCGACGACATTCTTCGCGACCTCGATGACCGCGGCATCATTCGTGTTGGTGCTGAAGTTGGCCCTGGCGATGTGTTGGTGGGCAAAGTAACACCTAAGGGTGAAACAGAACTCACACCAGAAGAGCGTTTGCTCCGTGCCATCTTTGGTGAAAAAGCTCGCGAAGTTCGTGACACCAGCTTGAAGGTGCCTCACGGCGAAAGCGGAAAAATCATCGACGTCAAAGTGTTCTCACGTGAGAATGGTGACGAATTACCACCAGGTGTGAACCAACTCGTTCGTGTTTATGTTGCACAGAAGCGCAAAATCAGCGTGGGTGACAAACTCGCAGGGCGCCACGGTAACAAGGGTGTTATCTCCAAGATTCTTCCTATCGAAGACATGCCATACATGGACGACGGAACTCCTGTCGACATCATCTTGAACCCACTGGGTGTTCCCTCACGTATGAACGTCGGCCAGGTTCTTGAAGCTCACCTTGGTTATTGCGCACGTTGGGGTTGGACCGATCCAAAAACCAACTCTGGTAACACCATTGGTTCTCCAATTCGTGGAACAGAAAAGAAAACGCGTCCAACAACTCCTCCTGCAACTTTCATTGCAACACCAGTATTCGATGGTGCGCATTGGGACGAGGAAGACCCGCACAACTCGCATCCAACCATCCAAACAATTTTGGAAAACATCACTCCAGATGGTGTCGACGGTCAACGTCTCATCCAAAAGACTGGTAAGACCGTTCTTCGCAATGGTCGCACAGGCGAGACCTACGACAACCCCGTCACTGTCGGGTACATGTACATCTTGAAACTGTCTCACCTTGTTGACGACAAGATTCACGCTCGTTCAACTGGTCCATACTCCATGATCACCCAGCAGCCACTTGGTGGTAAAGCACAATTCGGTGGTCAGCGATTCGGCGAAATGGAAGTGTGGGCACTCGAGGCCTACGGTGCGGCATATTGCTTGCAAGAGCTGCTCACCATCAAGTCAGACGACGTTCTCGGACGTGTGAAGGTCTATGAAGCAATCGTGAAGGGCGAAAACATTCCTGAGCCCGGAATTCCTGAAAGCTTCAAAGTTCTCATGAAGGAAATGCAAGCTCTCTGCCTCGACGTAGAAGTACTCGCAGCCGATGGTGCCGAAATTGAAATGGGCAACATGGACGACGACATCTTCCGCGCAACAGAAGCTCTTGGCATCGACATCAGCCGCCCAGAACGCGGCACCGATGACGACGACCGCGAGCGCCGCCGCGAGCGTGCCTTCTAGAAACTTCTTGTACACAAACGACCTTTACCACTCATCAATTACCACGATCTTTAAGGAAACGGAACCGACATGCTCGACGTGAATATGTTCGACCAACTGCGAATTGGCCTGGCAACTGCCGATCAAATTCGTCTCTGGTCAAAAGGCGAAGTCAAAAAGCCCGAGACCATCAACTACCGCACCTTGCGTCCTGAGAAGGACGGTCTTTTCTGTGAAAAGATTTTTGGACCAACCCGCGACTGGGAGTGCTACTGCGGTAAGTACAAGCGTGTTCGTTTCAAGGGCATTATCTGCGAGCGTTGCGGAGTTGAAGTAACGCGTTCAAAAGTACGTCGTGAGCGCATGGGTCACATTGAACTTGCTGCACCAGTTGTACATATTTGGTACCTCCGCGGAACGCGTAGCTGGTTGGCATATCTTCTCGGCGGTATTGAAGCTAAAGAAGAGTTGAAGGCAAAGCAACTGGAAAAGGTTATTTACTTTGCTGCAAGCCTTGTTACCAAGGTCGACGTCGATCGTCGTCATAACGACCTTGCCAACTTGGAGCAGGAATACCTTGCTGAACAAGATGCAATCAAGAAAGACATGGAGCTTGCTCTTGCACGCAAGTTCAAAGATGTTGAAGCAGAACTCAAGACTTTGGAAAAAGAAGGCACAAAAGAGAGCGACATAAAAATTCGCCAGCGCCTCATCGACAAAGAAATCCAGAGCTTGCGTGATCGCTTTGAAAACGACCTCGATCTCTCACGTCGTACTTGGGATGAATTTAAGCGTTTGCACCCACGTCTCATCATTGAAGATGAAATGTTGTGGCGTAACCTTCGCGATCCATTTGGCCCTTATGCCGAATACTTCGAAGGTGGCACCGGTGCCGATGCCATTAAGGCTCTCATCGACTGCCTCGACTTCGATAAAGAAGAAGAAAAATTGCGCACCGCAATTGAAGCAGCCGATGGCCAAAAGCCATTGTCTGCACAACGTCGTCAAAAAGCAATTAAGCGTTTGAAGATCGTTGCTTCGTTCAACCAGCGTGATGAACAGGGCCGTCGTTTGAACAGCCCGAAGGCAATGATTCTCGATGTTGTTCCTGTCATTCCACCAGAACTGCGCCCAATGGTGCAGCTCGATGGTGGTCGCTTTGCGACCTCAGACCTCAACGACCTTTACCGTCGTGTCATCAACCGCAACAACCGCTTGCGTCGCTTGCTCGATCTGGGTGCACCAGAAATTATCGTGAACAACGAAAAGCGCATGTTGCAAGAAGCAGTCGACGCTTTGTTCGACAACGGTCGTCGTGGTCGCCCAGTTACTGGTCCAGGTAACCGCCCACTCAAGTCGTTGTCCGACATGTTGAAGGGTAAGCAAGGACGTTTCCGTCAGAACCTTCTCGGTAAGCGTGTTGACTATTCCGGTCGTTCCGTCATCGTGGTAGGGCCAACTCTGCGTTTGCACCAGTGTGGTCTTCCAAAACTCATGGCACTTGAACTTTTCAAGCCGTTCGTTATGAAGCGCCTTGTCGACCTTGAGCTTGCTCAAAACATCAAGTCGGCAAAACGCATGGTCGAGCGTCGTCGCCCACAAGTGTGGGACGTCCTTGAAGATGTCATCAAAGAGCACCCAGTTCTTTTGAACCGTGCTCCAACATTGCACCGCTTGGGAATTCAGGCTTTTGAGCCTGTGCTCGTTGAAGGTAAAGCAATTCAAATTCACCCACTTGTGTGCACCGCATTCAACGCCGACTTCGACGGCGACCAGATGGCTGTTCACCTTCCATTGTCTGCAGAAGCACAAGCAGAAGCTCGTGTTCTCATGCTGTCGGCAAACAACATTTTGTCACCAGCATCGGGTCGCCCCATCGTGGCACCTTCACAAGACATGGTCATCGGTGGTTTCTATCTCACCGAACTCGTTGAAGGTTTGCCAGGTGAAGGACGTTCGTTCCAGAACCGTTGGGAAGTATTCCGCGCACTCGATGAAAAGTCAGTGATGTTGCATACCAAGATCAAGTTCCGTGAAACCTTGTCAACAGGGGAGCGTCGTACCATCGACATCACTCCTGGACGCTTGTTGTTTGAAGAAGCATTGCCAGCCGACTACCCAGAACGCTTTGGGCACATCTCGTCAACTTTGAAGAAGAAGGAAATGGGTCTCATTGTTGAAACCCTTTCTGATCACTATCCAAAGTCAGCAATTTCACAGGCACTCGATGCCATTAAAAACGTGTGCTATCGCTATGCCGCACAGTCTGGTCTCACCATCTCAATCGATGACGTAAAGACTCCAAAAGACAAGCGTGCCATTCTCGATGATCACGAAAAGCAAGCCGACAAAGTTGAAAACCAATTCCGTCGCGGCATCATCACCGACGGCGAACGTCGTCAGCAAGAAGTGCGTATTTGGACCGATGCAACTGCAGCAGTGCAAATTGCAATGGAAAAAGAATTCAAAGCACAACGCTTTAACCCCATTGAAATGATGGTGGGTTCTGGTGCTCGCGGAAACATGACCCAGATGAAGCAAATTGCAGGTATGCGCGGTCTCGTGGCCAACCCTCGTGGTGACATGATTCCTCGTCCAATTAAGAGCAACTTCCGTGAAGGTCTAGAAACTCTTGAGTACTTCATTGCTACACCGGGTGCACGTAAAGGACTCGTCGACACCGCATTGCGTACTGCCGACTCGGGTTACCTCACACGTCGTCTCGTTGACGTTGCGCAAGAACTCATCATTCGTGAAATCGATTGCGGCACCACTCTTGGTGTGTGGGTAGAGAACATTCAAAAAGACACTGCCAACATGCGTGCTTACCTCGATACCAAATTGTTTGGTCGTGCGGTATTGAACGACGTGCCACTCAGTGACGGAACTGTGATTCCAAAGAACACCATTTTGACCGACCTTCATGTTGAGCAATTGCGCGACGACGATTCCATCGGCCGCTTGCGTGTTCGTTCAGTACTTACTTGCGATGCAGAAATGGGCGTGTGTGCATTGTGCTACGGCCGTTCACTTGCAACAGGTAAGACCATTGAACTTGGTGAAGCAGTTGGCGTTATCGCCGCTCAGTCCATTGGTGAGCCTGGTACACAGCTCACCATGCGTACGTTCCACACTGGTGGTGTTGCAGGAAAAGACATCGCTGGTGGTTTGCCACGCGTTGTTGAACTCTTCGAAGCACGTACTCCACGTGGTTCTGCTCGCTTGGCCGGCGCCACAGGTATTGTTCGCATCGGCGAAGACGAAGGCAAGGGTATTCCTGTCAACGTCATCGACGATCAAGGCGAAGAGCACTTGGTGCTCTTGCCCACCGGTAGCCGCGTCATGCCAGGCATCAAAGATGGCAGCGATGTGAAAGCTGGAGAACCACTCACCGATGGTCCATTCGATCCGAAGGAACTTTTGGAAATTAAGGGCACCCGTGAAACACAGGTGTACTTGGTAGAAGAAGTACAAAAGGTGTATCGCGACCAGGGTGTTTCCATTCACGACAAGCACATCGAACTCATTGTTCGCCAAATGACACGTCGTGTTGGTGTACAAGAGCCAGGCGACACTGGCTTCTTGCCCGGAGCACGTCTCGATGCGAAGGTATTCCGCGACACCAACCGCCGCATGGTGGAAGAGTCAAAGCGTCCAGCCGAAGGTCGCCCAGAGTTGATGGGTATCACCAAGGCTTCGTTGGCAACCGAATCATGGTTGTCGGCTGCATCGTTCCAGGAAACCACTCGTGTTCTCACCGAGGCAGCTATCGATGGCCGCGGCGACAACCTCATTGGTTTGAAGGAAAACATCATTATCGGCAAGCTCATTCCTGCTGGTACCGGTATGGACATCTATCGCAACTTCGGTATCGAAGCCCCCGATTATGAACCAATGGCCTTCTATTCCAGCGATGAAGAAGACCCAGCAGCGTTCCTTGCTGGTATTCAGGGCACCTATGTGCCAGAAGCAGAAAACGGCTGAGTCGGGCATTGCCCAACGTAGTTCAGAAAAAGTTCACATTCTGGAGTGCTCTAACGCAGGTAACGGGTTGTTGCCAGCGCTAGAGCACCCATAACATCACAGAGTCCCAAAGCGGGGGTTTTCCCGCTCGGCGAAGAGTTTCTACAGACAAGAGGTTTAGGCGTGCCTACAATTCAGCAGTTGATCCGTCAGGGTCGCACGGTGAAAACAACAAAGACGAAGACCCCAGCATTGAAGGGGTCTCCACAGCGTCGCGGTGTGTGTACTCGTGTATTTACTACCACACCTAAAAAGCCAAACTCGGCATTGCGCAAAGTTGCTCGCGTACGTCTCACGAGTGGTGTGGAAATTACTGCTTACATTCCTGGTGAAGGTCACAACCTCCAAGAGCACTCCATTGTTTTGGTTCGTGGTGGTCGTGTTCGCGACTTGCCAGGTGTTCGTTACAAAGTCATTCGCGGCGCGCTCGACGCAGCCGGCGTAAAAAATCGTAAACAGTCTCGTAGCCGTTACGGCGCGAAGCGCGTCAAGTAAGAAAGTATCTGGAGAAAACATGCCTCGTAAAGGTCCCGCAACCCGCCGTGAAATGACGGCCGACCCCGTTTATCGTTCATTGCTTGTCACTCAGCTCACGAACAAAATCATGCTTCATGGAAAAAAGAGCATTGCTGAAAACATCGTGTACGACGCAATGAAACTCATTGAAGTCAAAACTGGCACAGAACCACTTTCTACAGTGAAGCGCGCAATCGACAATGTGAAGCCACCACTCGAGGTGCGCAGCCGCCGCGTTGGTGGAGCCACGTATCAGGTTCCTGTTGAAGTGCGCCCACGTCGTGCAAGCACCTTGGCAATTCGCTGGGTAGTTGAATACTCACGTAACCGTCGTGAAAAAACAATGGCCGAGTGCTTGGCAAACGAATTGCTCGATGCCGCAAATGGTCTTGGCGCTTCTGTAAAAAAGCGTGACGACATGCAAAAGATGGCTGAATCAAACAAGGCGTTTGCTCACTACCGCTGGTAGTTCGAGCAAGCAATTACCAACCCCCCACATGTGGAAGTGAAATAAAATGGCTAAGCGCGAATACCCTCTCGATCGCACTCGTAACATCGGAATTATGGCGCACATCGACGCCGGTAAGACCACAACAACCGAGCGTATTTTGTACTACACCGGTAAGAGCTACAAGATCGGTGAAGTGCACGAAGGTGCAGCAACCATGGACCACATGGCTCAAGAACAAGAGCGTGGAATCACCATTACTTCTGCTGCAACAACCTGCATCTGGAATAACCACCGCATTAACATCATCGACACACCTGGTCACGTTGACTTCACCATCGAAGTAGAGCGCTCACTGCGCGTACTCGACGGTGCCGTTACTGTTTTCGACTCAGTTGCTGGTGTAGAGCCACAAACTGAAACAGTGTGGCGCCAAGCCAACAAGTACAACGTTCCTCGTATGTGTTTCATCAACAAGATGGACCGCATTGGTGCAAACTTCTACCGCACTGTCGACATGGTGAAAGATCGCCTTCAAGCAGTTCCCGCCATCATCCAGTTGCCAATTGGTGCTGGTGGCCCAGAGAGCAATGAACCATTTATTGGCCTCATCGACCTTGTCAAAATGAAAGCACTCATTTGGCTCGACGAAGAACTCGGTGCCAAGTGGGACGAAACCGATATCCCTGCGGGCATGGTTGACCAGGCAAATGAGTACCGCGAATTGTTGTTAGAGACCATCGCAACAAGCAGCGACGCGTTCATGGAGAAGTACCTCAGCGGTGAAGAAATGACACAGGCTGAAATTAAAGAAACTCTTCGTGTCGGAACACTCAAGTTCGACTTTGTTCCTGTTCTTTGCGGTTCTGCATTCAAGAACAAGGGTGTTCAGCCGATGCTCGACGCAGTGGTCGACTTCTTGCCAAGCCCCATCGACATTGCACCAGCAACTGGCGAAAACGTCAAGGGCGATGAGCAGCTTGTGCGCAAGGCCGACGAAAATGGTCCGTTTGCTGCACTTGCATTCAAAATTGTTGCCGACCCATTCGGCAAGCTCACCTACTTCCGCGTGTACTCAGGAACCATCAATAAAGGTGACGAGGTGTACAACAGCACCAAAGAGCGCAAAGAGCGCCTTGGTCGTATTTTGTTGATGCACGCAAACCAGCGTGAAGACCTTGAAGTAGCAATGGCTGGCGACATCGTTGCTGGCCTTGGTTTCAAAGAAACCACTACTGGCGACACCTTGTGCGATCGTAATGATCCCATCATTCTTGAACGAATGATTTTCCCTGAGCCTGTTATTCACGTGGCCATTGAGCCAAAGACAAAAGACGACCAAGATAAACTTGGCAAGGCTTTGAAGTCTTTGTCCGATGAAGACCCAACGTTCCGTGTTCGCACCGACGAAGAAACTGCGCAAACAGTGATTTCAGGAATGGGTGAATTGCACCTTGAAATTCTTGTCGACCGCATGCAGCGTGAATTCAATGTGGAAGCAACCGTTGGTAAACCACAAGTTGCCTACCGCGAAACCATCACGAAAAAAGTCGAGTCAGTGGAATACCGCCACATCAAACAGTCCGGTGGTTCTGGTCAGTTCGCAGTTGTTAAAATTACTGTCGAGCCTTCAGGTCCTGGTGGCGGTTACGAATTCGTCGACAAAATTACTGGCGGTAAAGTTCCTCGCGAATACATTCAGCCAACCAACCAAGGTATTCAGCAGGCCCTCGACGCAGGTGTCCTTGCCGGTTACCCCACAGTTGACGTCAAGGTGAGCTTGGTCGATGGTCAGTACCACGACGTTGACTCCAGCGAAATGGCGTTCAAAATTGCTGGTCAGATGGCCTTCAAAAAGGCTGCTGAAATGGCAAAGCCTGTTCTTCTTGAGCCAATCATGGGTGTTGAAGTGGTAACGCCCGATGAATACATGGGCGACGTCATGGGAGACCTTTCCAGCCGTCGTGGCCGTATTGAAGGTATGGAAGCCCGCGGTAACACGCAGGTTGTACGTGCCCAGATACCGCTCTCTGAAATGTTCGGATACAGTACCGACCTCAGGTCGCGTACACAGGGCCGAGCAACGTACACCATGCAATTCCACTCGTACCAGCAAGTGCCTGAAGTGATTTCACAAGAAATCATCAAGCGCGTACGCGGCGAGTAATTCATCAGTCGCAATACATATAAGTAATACGAATACAGATCCTTGAAAACATCACACAACGTAAACGGAGTAATCAGAAATGTCTAAGGCAAAGTTTGAGCGTAATAAGCCTCACGTGAATATTGGAACAATGGGTCACATTGACCATGGTAAGACCACGTTGACGGCTGCTATTTCTAAGACGTTGGCCGATCGTGGTTTGGCGTCGTATACGCCGTTCGATCAGATCGACAAGGCTCCTGAAGAAAAAGCTCGTGGTATTACGATTTCTATTGCTCATATTGAGTATGAGACAGAGAATCGTCACTATGCCCACGTTGACATGCCTGGTCACGCTGACTACATCAAGAACATGATCACTGGTGCTGCTCAGGTTGACGGCGCGATTTTGGTGGTTGCTGCTACTGATGGTCCGATGCCTCAAACACGTGAGCACGTGTTGTTGGCTCGCCAAGTGGGTGTTCCTTACATTGTTGTTGCTTTGAATAAGAGCGACATGGTGGAAGATGAAGAGTTGTTGGAACTTGTTGAGCTTGAGGTTCGCGAGTTGTTAAGCGAGTATGAGTTCCCTGGTGATGATGCGCCTGTTGTGCGTGTTTCTGCTTTGAAAGCTCTTGAGGGTGATGCTGCTTGGCAGGAAAAAGTGATGGAGTTGATGGCTGCGTGTGATGCGTCTATTCCTGAGCCTGTGCGTGAGCTTGATAAGCCTTTCTTGATGCCTATTGAAGACGTGTTCACCATTACTGGTCGTGGAACTGTTGTGACTGGCAAAGTTGAGCAGGGCAAGGTTCATACTGGTGATGAAATTGAAATCGTTGGTTTGCGTGATACGCAAAAGACGACCTGTACTGGTGTGGAAATGTTCCGTAAGTTGCTCGATGAGGGTATGGCTGGCGACAACATTGGTGCGTTGTTGCGTGGAACGAAAAAAGAAGATGTGGAGCGTGGCCAGGTGTTGTGTGCGCCGGGTTCTATTACTCCGCATACGGGTTTTGAGGGTCAGGTGTATGTGTTGACGAAAGAAGAAGGCGGTCGTCATAAGCCGTTTTTCAATAACTATCGTCCGCAGTTCTTTTTCCGTACGACCGACGTGACTGGCACTGTTCAGTTGCCTGCTGGTACGGAAATGGTGATGCCTGGTGACAATGTGAATATGACGGTGGAGTTGGGTAAGCCCATTGCTATGGATGAGGGTTTGCGTTTCGCTATTCGTGAGGGTGGCCGTACTGTTGGTGCTGGTCGAGTCACAAAGATCCTGAAGTAAGGATCACCAATGGCACAAAGCATTCGCATCCGTCTCAAGGCATTCGATCACGAGATCATCGACCAATCAACACGCAAAATTGTTGAGACCGTTACTCGTACCAATGCCACTATCCGTGGGCCAATTCCACTACCAACCGACAAGCACCGTTACACGGTGATTCGTGGTCCACACGTTGACAAAGACTCACGCGAGCACTTTGAAATGCGTATCCACAAGCGTCTTATCGACATCGTCGATCCGAACGCAAAAACCATCGACAGCCTGCAGCGCATTGAGCTTCCTGCTGGTGTCGATATCGAAATCAAAATTCAGTCAAATTAATCATTTCCTGAATTCTTAAGAACTTCTTAGGGCCGGCGCTGTGTGCGCCGGCCCTTTGCGTTGTAAGTATGGGGTATGACAGAAAATCAGTGGAACCCTGAGAACATCCCCGTTGCCGACCCGGTGTGGACCCCAGTGCAGCAGCAGTCTCCGCTTCCGCCACCTCCGCCAGTTTTTCACGCTTCGTCAAGTGTCTCTAGTACGACAACATCAACGCATGCACGCATCAGTAAAAAGAGTTTTGCTGTTGTCACCCTTGTTGCACTGATTGCAGGAACATTGGGAGGTGTCGTTGGTTCTTCGTTGACGAGCGATGACACGACCTCAAGTTCTTACTCTGAGCCACTTCTTGTTGCTTCAGATGGCGACGTAGATGAAAACTCTGTTGGCACCACTCAAATTGCAAAAGTGGCATCGTCAGTTGCGCCAAGTGTGGTGACCATCAGTTCCACGTCACAAAGTGAAGCAGGCTCCGGGGAATCGGTCGGTACAGGTATTTTTCTCACAGCTACCGGTGAGATTCTGACGAATGCTCACGTAGTTGAAGGCGCAACAAAAATTCAAGTGCGTCTGTATAACGAAACAGAGCCCCGCACAGGAAAGGTGTTAGCAGCTGATGCTGGCAATGACCTTGCACTCGTAAAAATCGAAGGCACAAATTTCAAGGCAGCACAATTCGCAGATCCGAAAGCTATTCGTATTGGTGATGCTGTTATTGCAATTGGTTATGCACTGAATCTTGACGGTGGACCAAGTGTGACAACAGGAATCGTGTCTGCGTTGAATCGCACCATTACCACTGAAAATGGCGCATTAAATGGTTTGATTCAAACCGACACAGCAATTTCATCGGGTAACTCAGGCGGACCATTAGTGAATTACAAAGCAGAAGTTGTTGGCATCAATACTGCTGTTGCTCGTGGTGACAACTCCACTGCAGCAAACAATATTGGGTTTGCAGTTTCCACTAAAGAAGTTTTACGCGTTGTTGAACTTTTGCGGAAGCAGGCCAATGGTGAAAAACGCAAGGAAGGTTATTTAGGTGTTGGTCTTTCTGATCGCGATGACGGTGGGCAAGGTGCAGTTATTGCAAACGTTCAATCTGGATCACCAGCAGCAAAAGCTGGCGTGAAGGAAGGTGATGTGGTGTTGGCAATTAATGATGAACCCATTACCGGACGTGCAGGAATGATTGCCATCGTTCGTGATGCATTGCCAGAAGAAACCATCACGATGAAATTGGAACGCGGCAAAGAAATCATCACTGTGAAGGCAACACTCACCGAACGCACAACAACAGGCTGAGTGATGCAACAACACGTCACGCAAGAGCACGTTCAGTTATATGAACGAGATGGTGTGGTGGTGTTGCGCAATGTGTTGTCGAGTGAACTCATTGAAGAACTTGGTGCTGGAGTGAGGGCCAACATGAGCTCGCCAAGTGCGTGGGCCAATGAGTACACACCCTCAGGTTCAGGTGGTCGCTTTTTCGACGACTATGTGAATTGGCAAACCATTCCCGCATTTCACCGCGCAGCCCTCACTGGGGTACTCCCAGGCCTTGCTGCGGGGCTCTTGGGAGTCGCACGACCACGGTTCTTCCACGAGCACGTACTGGTGAAAGAAGCAGGAACAGTGACCCCCACCCCTTGGCACCATGACGACCCGTATTACGGGGTCGATGGGGTGGAAAACGTCAGCTTGTGGGTTCCCCTCGACCCCGTTCCTGCCTCCATCGCCCTGCGCTGCATCAGGGGGAGCCACCGCTGGGGGAAGCGTTTCATTCCCCGAAAATTTGTGAACCAAGAGGCGTATATCACAAATGCACAAGGTTTTGAGCACCTGCCAGACCCTGAATTGTTAGAAAATGACCCCAATATCGGTCTTTTCCCCGCTGAAGTGGGCGATGTCGTGGCTTTTCACTTTCGGACCCTACATAGTGCCCCGGGTACAGAGCACCACAACGCAGGCCGCAGAGTGGTGAGTTTTCGCTATGTGGGCGACGATGCGCGATGGGCGCAGCGACCCTGGACCACCTCGCCGCCATTTCCTGACAACGGCCTCAACCCAGGCGATCTCCTCGACGAAGCCCGTTTCCCCCTCACAAACTGAGGGTTCTCGGCGCGGTATGTCCCGGAAAACGGGACATACCGCGCCGAGAACCCTTCTTGGATTAGGGGGTGGGACGAGGAGTTCCCCCCGATAGAGTTTCCGTCTGCCCGAGGGGAGACCCAACGGCAACTGTTCTACAACCGACGTCTGTGTGCGCCCGTCCGGCGGGTACCACATAGCAACAACTGAAATACGTGCTCCGCCGGCCTGCCGCGCGGAGCATTTGCGTGAATAGACAACTAGAAGACACAACAACCCACTAATACAACAACGAAGAGGGCTGCCGTTATGGCACAAAAAGCGATCGTCGGCGAAAAGGTCGGCATGACACAAGTGTGGGGCGATGACCAGCGCGTCATCCCCGTCACTGTGCTTCGTGTCGAACCTGCTCGCGTTGTCCAAGTCAAAACAGGTGAGCGCGACGGGTACACCGCCGTGCAAGTTACCTATGGCTCCAAGGACGCAAAGAAATTAACCAAACCAGAAGCTGGGCATTTTGCTACAGCTGGCGTTGCTCCTGGTCGTCGTGTAGTTGAGTTGCGACTCGACTCCATCGATGGCTTTGTTGTCGGTCAAGAAATTGCCGTCGACACATTGACAGTCGGCGAGCGCGTCGACGTCACTGCAGTGAGCCGCGGTAAAGGTTTTGCCGGTGGTATGAAGCGTCACAACTTCGCTGGCCAAGGCGCAAGCCATGGTAACCACAAGCATCACCGTGCCCCAGGGTCAATTGGTTCATGCTCATTTCCTGGTCGCGTTTTCAAAGGTTTGAAAATGGCTGGTCACATGGGTCACGACCAAGTCACCACTCTCAACTTGGAAGTTGTCCAAGCCGACATGGAGCGTGGTTTGTTGTTGGTAAAGGGTTCGGTTCCCGGACCAAACGGTGGCGTTGTCATTGTGCGCAACGCAGTGAAGGCGAAGTGACGTCATGACAACCATAACTATCAAAAACACTTCAGGTAAAGATTCAGGAACAGTTGAACTCGACGCTTCTACATTCGGTGTTCAGCCAAATGTTCCTGTGATGCACCAAGTCGTTACTGCGCAGCTTGCACATCGTCGTGCAGGTACGCAAAGCACGAAAACTCGTGCAGAAGTTTCCGGTGGTGGTCACAAGCCAGGAAACCAAAAAGGTGGCGGTGGAGCTCGTCAGGGTTCAACCCGTTCACCTCATTACAGCGGTGGTGGTATTGCGCTGGGGCCAAAGCCTCGCAAATACACACAGCGCACACCGAAAAAAATGGTGCGTCTTGCATTGAAGTCGGCACTATCTGATCGCGTCAACACCGAGCGTCTCGTTGTTGTTGACGACTGGGGTTTCGCCGAGCCAAGCACTAAAAAAGCAATTGCAACTTTAGAAGCACTCGGTATTACAACATCAGTTCTTATTGTGGTTGATTCAAAAGAAATTGCAGTAGCAAAAAGCTTCCGCAACTTGTTTCACGCACAAGTTATTCAAGTGAATGAGCTCAACGCGTACGACGTGTTGTGCAATGAGTGGATCATCTTTTCGAAGTCCACTCTTCCAGTTGAGAAAGCAGCTCAGTGATGA
Source organism: Acidimicrobiales bacterium (assembly GCA_030830415.1). GTDB lineage: Bacteria > Actinomycetota > Acidimicrobiia > Acidimicrobiales > Ilumatobacteraceae > F1-20-MAGs119. Next base: position 20,329 of record JAURNB010000065.1, read on the forward strand.
AAGATCCACGCGACATCATCTTGAAGCCGATTGTTTCAGAGAAGTCATACGCCCTCATCGAACGTGGTGTGTATACCTTCGAAGTTTCACCTGCTGCAAGTAAGCCAGAAATTCACGATGCAATTGAAGCCATCTGGGGCGTCAAGGTTGCAAAAGTGAACACAATGAACCGTAAGGGCAAAGTACGTCGCACACGTGGTACCAACCGCGTTGGCGCACGTAAAGATTCAAAGCGCGCAGTCGTCACGCTTGTAGCCGGCAACGAAATTCCGTTGTTCGAGAGCTGATCGTTAGGAACCAAGGAACCACGTCATGGGAATTCGCAAACGTAAACCAACGAGCGCCGGTCGTCGCTTTCAGACAGTCTCTGATTTCGCAGAAATCACAAAGAGCACTCCTGAAAAGACACTTCTCGCTCCAAGTCCACGAACTGGTGGACGCAACTCATATGGTCGCAAGACTGCTCGTCACCGCGGTGGCGGTCACAAGCAGCAGTACCGCATTGTCGACTTCAAGCGCAACAAAGATGCCATAACGGCAAAAGTTGTTGCTATTGAATACGATCCAAACCGCACGTGCCGTATTGCACTTTTGCATTACGCCGACGGTGAAAAGGCATACATCTTGGCTCCAAAGGGTCTTGAAGTAGGCCAGCACGTTTCTTCTGGTCAAGGTGCAGACATCAAGCCAGGTAATGCAATGCCGTTGCGTTACATGCCTGTTGGTACCACGGTGCACAACGTTGAGTTGCGCCCAGGCCAGGGTGGCAAAATTGCACGCTCTGCAGGTATGGCAGTTCAGCTTGTTGCAAAGGAAGGCGAGTTCGCCACTTTGCGTATGCCAAGTACTGAAATGCGTCGAGTGCTCATCGATTGCCGCGCCACTGTTGGCGAAGTAGGCAACTCTGAGCACGAGCTCATCAAAATTGGTAAGGCTGGTCGTAACCGCTGGAAGGGTGTCAAGCCACAAACTCGTGGTGTTGCCATGAACCCAGTCGACCACCCACTTGGTGGTGGTGAAGGTAAAACTTCTGGTGGACGTCCTGCAGTGTCGCCTTGGGGTAAGCCCGAGCGTCGTACACGCGACAAGAACAAGCCATCACAGCAACTCATTGTTCGCCGGCGTCGTTCCGGCAAGGGTCGGAGGTAATCCATGTCTCGCAGTCTTAAAAAAGGTCCATTCATCGACGAGCACTTGCTCAAGAAAGTCGATGCAATGAACTCTGAAACAGAGCGCCGCATCATCAAAACGTGGTCGCGTCGTTCCACAGTGATCCCCGACATGGTGGGTCACACCATCGGTGTTCACGACGGACGCAAGCACGTTCCTGTCTACATCAGCGAATCAATGGTGGGTCACAAGCTTGGTGAATTTGCGCCAACACGTACCTTCCGTTTCCACGCTGGCCAAGAAAAGAATGTGAAGGGCAAGTAATGACCGGACCAAAGCTCAATGAGTTCTCGTTCGTTGCAGGCGAGAAAACAGGTACGAAAGCCGTTGCCCGCTGGGTACGCATGTCGGCCAAGAAAGTTCGCCCTGTACTCGATCTCATTCGTGAGAAAGATGTGCAATCAGCAGACGAGATCTTGCAGTTCACTACTCGTGAAGCAGCACACGTTGTACGTAAGTTGCTCGCATCTGCAGTAGCTAACGCAGAGAACAACGATCAACTCGACCCTGAAACACTTTATGTCAAGGCATGTTTTGCCGATGAAGGACCAACGCTCAAGCGTTTCCGTCCTCGCGCAAAAGGTCGTGCTGGTCGTATCAACAAGCGCACTTGCCACATCACTGTGGTTGTTGCTCAACTTGGCGACGATCGTCTTGCAGTCTTGCAAGCAAAAAATGCTGGCCGCGGAGTGGCACCAGCAACCGCTGCACGTCGTGCTCGCGTAGAGCGCAGCCGGCAACGTGCTGCAGCAAGCGCTGCAGCAACAACAGAATCTGACAACACGTCAACTGACGCTCCAGAAACGAACGAGGAGAACTGATGGGCCAGAAGGTCAATCCCTACGGCTTCCGTCTCGGTATTACTACCGACTGGAAGAGCCGCTGGTTCAGCACACGCGAATATAAGGAATATCTCACCGAAGACTGGAAAATTCGTGAGTACCTTATGGGAGCTTTGTCTGACGGCGCAGTAAGCCGCATTGAAGTAGAGCGGACCCGCGACAAATTGCGTATCGATGTGCACACCGCACGTCCCGGCATCGTCATTGGTCGTAAGGGTGCAAAAGCCGATGAGCTGCGCACAGGTCTTACCCGCATTACTGGTAACCAAAAAGTACAACTCAACATTGTGGAAATTAAGACAGCTGAACTCGATGCTGCTCTTGTTGCACAAGGTGTTGCCGACCAATTGGTCAACCGCATTGCATTCCGTCGCGCCATGAAGCGTGCCGTACAAAATGCACAGAAAAATGGTGTCCTTGGCATTCGTATTCAGTGCTCAGGTCGTTTGGGTGGCGCAGAAATGAGCCGCACAGAGTGGTACCGCGAAGGCCGTGTTCCACTTCATACTTTGCGTGCCGACATCGATTACGGATTCCGCGAAGCTCGTACATCTTCTGGTCGTATCGGAATCAAGGTATGGCTGTACAAAGGCGACATCCTTCCTTACAAGAGCCAGAACGATGACAAAATTACTCGTGAAGCAGCAATGGCAGTCGGTGAAACTTCCGGTCAGTCACAAGCTGGTCGCAAAGTAGTTTCGAGCGCCGGGCCAAAGAGCGTTGATGTTCTTGAGCCAGAAGTTGCGCCACTCATTAAAGAAGCAGACCCAGAATTCGAACGTTTGCTTGCTGAAGAAGAAGACATCGAGCGTCGTATCACCGATGCTCACGAGACACCGCACTTCCGCGGCGCGGAGGACTGATCATCATGTTGATGCCTCGTAAAGTAAAACACCGCAAACACCACCGTGGTCGCACTGGTGGTATGTCAAAGGGTGCAACCGAACTCGCATTTGGCGAATACGGTATTCAAGCTCTCGAGCCAGGTTGGTTAACCGCTCGTCAAATTGAAGCTGCTCGTATTGCCATGACCCGTCACATTAAGCGTGGTGGCAAAGTGTGGATCAACGTTTTCCCCGACAAGCCTGTCACGAAGAAGCCTGCGGAAACTCGCATGGGTTCAGGAAAAGGTAACCCCGAATTTTGGGTTGCTGTTGTGAAGCCTGGTCGCATTCTTTTTGAATTGTCTTACCCATCAGAGACAACTGCTCGTGAAGCACTTGAACGTGCTGTACAGAAGTTGCCTATCAAGGCACGCATCATTACGCGTGAGGAGCCAATCTGATCATGGCAAATAAAATTAACGACCTTCTCGAACTCGACCTTGCAGCATTGGTGCAAGAGTTGCGCGCTTCAAAACAAGAGGCACTCAACTTGCGTTTCCGTCATGCCACAGGTCAGCTCGACAAAACAAGCGAACTTCGTAAAGTTCGCCGGCACATCGCCCGACTCAACATGCTCATTCGTCAGCGCGAAATTGCTGCCGCGAGCGGAGCAGGGAAGTAAGGGAAACTATGACTGTAGAAACTGTCGCAGAACGTAACGCGCGCAAAGTACGCGAAGGCGTTGTCGTGTCCAACAAAATGGACAAGACAGCGGTCATTGCCGTCATTGAACGCGTTCGTCACCCGAAGTACGCAAAGTTCGTACTTCGCACCAAGAAGCTCTATGCACACGATGAAACCAATGACGTCAATATTGGTGATCGTGTTCGTGTCATGGAAATTCGTCCTTTGTCCAAGCAGAAGCGCTGGCGCGTCATTGAAGTTTTGGAGCGTGCAAAGTGATTCAGCAAGAGTCTCGACTTCGTGTTGCCGACAACAGTGGCGCACGTGAAGTTCTCGTTATCAAAGTGCTCGGTGGTACACGTCGCCGTTACGCATCTATTGGTGACGTTTTTATCGGAACCGTTAAAGATGCCATCCCAGGTGCTGGCGTCAAAAAAGGTGAAGTAGTTCGTTGCGTAGTAGTACGCACGAAAAAAGAAAAGCGCCGTCCAGACGGCAGTTACATTCGTTTCGACGAAAACGCTGCAGTGCTTATTAAAGAAGATCTCACACCACGTGGCACACGTATTTTTGGCCCTGTTGGTCGTGAACTTCGCGATAAGAAATTCATGCGTATCGTTTCCCTGGCACCGGAGGTGCTCTAAATGAAACTGAAAAAAGGCGACACCATCGTTGTCATCGCTGGTAAAAACAAAGGTGAACAAGGAGAAATCCAGGCTGTTCTTCCTAAGTTGAACAAAGTGCTCATTGGTGGTCTCAATATCGCCAAGCGTCACACAAAAGCTCGTGCTGCAAATCAGCAGGGTGGAATCATCGACAAGGAAGTTCCTGTCGACGCTTCAAACGTGATGCTTGTACATAAAGGCAAGCCAACTCGTGTGGGTTACAAAATCAAAGCCGATGGCACCAAAGTGCGTATCGCAAAGTCAACTGGTGAGGAGATCTGATGACTACATCTACGTCCCCCCGTTTGAAGTTGAAGTACCAGGGCGAAATCAAATCAGCTCTGCAAACTCAGCTCGACATTAAAAATGTGATGCAGGTTCCAACGCTCGAGAAGATCGTCATCAACATGGGTGTTGGTCGTGCGACGCAGCAACCTTCGTTGCTCGAAGGCGCTGTTGCAGACCTCACAAAAATCAGCGGACAAAAGCCAATCGTGACCAAGTCAAAAATCTCCATTGCGCAATTCAAGTTGCGTGAAGATCAAGCCATTGGCTGCAAGGTCACACTCCGTGGCGATCGTATGTGGGAGTTCTTCGACCGTCTTGTGTCGGTCGCAATTCCTCGTATCCGCGACTTCCGCGGACTGCCAGCTCACTCGTGGGATGGCCGCGGCAACTACACCTTTGGTCTCGCTGAACAAATCATGTTCCCCGAAATCGAATACGACAAGATCGATGCTCCACACGGAATGGACATCACAATTGTCACCACCGCCACATCTGATGATGCGGGCAAAGCACTACTCGATGCATTCGGGTTTCCGTTCAAGCGTGGCAAGGACGCTGGTCCTAAGCCTAAAAAAGTCGTTCGTCGTCGTGGTCCTGGTGGCCCCGGCAAGGGCAAGAAGTAATTAGAGGGCAAATACAACAATGGCAAAAAAATCATTGATCAATAAGGCAAACGCCAAGCCCAAGTACAAAGTACGGGGCTACACACGCTGCAAGCGTTGTGGACGTGCTCGTGCAGTATTCCGGAAGTTCGGTTTATGCCGTCTCTGCTTGCGTGAACTCGTTCATGCAGGTGAAGTACCAGGTGTAACGAAGGCGAGTTGGTGAGGTAACACTATGATGACTGACCCAATCGCCGACATGCTTACACGCATCCGCAATGCCAACACGGCAATGCACGATGAAGTGATCATGCCGTCTTCCAAACAAAAGCGTGCTCTTGCTGAAGTGCTGAAAAAAGAGGGGTATATCGAGAGCTTCTCGATCGCACCTGCTCGTAAAGGCCCAGGCGAAGAACTCACCGTAATCTTGAAGTACTCAGACGACCGCCATCGCACCATTTCTGGTTTGAAGCGCGTATCGACTCCTGGTCTTCGTGTTTATCGCAATGCCACTTCGGTTCCCCGTGTTTTGGGTGGCCTTGGTGTTGCTGTCCTGTCCACCAGTCAAGGGCTCATGACCGACCGCGAAGCGCGCAAGCGCAAAGTGGGCGGCGAAGTGCTCTGCTTCGTTTGGTGATTAAGGAGATTCATCATGTCACGTATCGGTAAATCTCCCATCGCCATCCCTAGTGGTGTCGAAGTCACCATTGCGCAAGGCAATGTCACAGTAAAAGGTTCAAAGGGAACACTCTCGCGACCTATTCCTGGCGACATCATCGTGCGCAAAGAAGAGTCCACCATTTTTGTCGAGCGTCCGAATGACGAGCGCGAAAATCGTGCGCTTCATGGTCTCACTCGCACACTTGTAGCCAACATGGTTGAAGGTGTAACAGCTGGTTTCGTTAAAGAACTGGAAATTGTGGGCGTGGGTTACCGCGCAGAACCACAGGGAGCAAACAAGTTGCGTCTTGCACTTGGTTTTTCTCACCCCGTTCTCATCGATGCTCCAGAAGGAATCACTTTTGAAGTACCAGTGCCAACACGAGTCATCGTGAAAGGCATTAACAAAGAAGTTGTCGGCCAAGTTGCTGCCAACATCCGTTCCATTCGCAAGCCTGAGCCGTACAAAGGCAAGGGCGTTCGTTATGTCGGCGAGCGGGTCATCCGCAAAGCTGGCAAAGCCGGAAAGAAGTAAGGAGACCGCATTATGGGAAACGTTGGACAACAGCGCCGCGAATCACGCCTGCGTCGTCACCGTCGCGTACGCAAAAAGGTCTACGGAACTGCCGAGCGTCCTCGCTTGGCTGTTCATCGCAGCAACAAAAATATTACGGTGCAACTCATCGACGACGATCTTGGTCGTACCGTTGCTTCGGCATCAACAACAGAACCATCAGTTCGTGGCTCAGAAACTGGCGCCAATGTCAGTGCAGCAACTCGCGTTGGCCAAGTAGTGGCAGAGCGCGCAAAAGCCGCTGGTGTTAGCAAAGTTGTTTATGACCGTGGTGGTTACAAGTATCACGGACGAGTCGCAGCGGTTGCTGAAGCAGCCCGCGCAGCAGGGTTGGAGTTCTAATGAGCAATGTCACATATAACAATTCCAACAACAATGCACCAGCAGCTGTTGAACCAGGTGGTTTGCGTGAATCACGCGTCATCACCATCAACCGTGTTGCAAAGGTTGTTAAGGGCGGACGCCGTTTCTCTTTCACTGCACTTGTTGTAGTGGGCGATGGCAACGGTCGTGTCGGTCTTGGCTACGGAAAAGCAAAAGAAGTTCCACTTGCTATTCAAAAAGGAACTGAAGAAGCAAAGAAGAATCTTTTCGATGTTGCTCTTGCCGGTTCCACCATCACTCACCCAGTGATTGGCGTGATGGGCGCAGGTCGTGTTCTTTTGAAGCCAGCAACACCTGGTACCGGAGTTATTGCCGGTGGTGCTGCTCGTATCATTTTGGAAGAAGCAGGCATTCACGACGTACTCGCAAAGTCGCTGGGTTCAGCTAATGCAATCAACGTTGCTCGTGCCACCATTCAGGGTTTGCAAGCTTTGCAACGCCCCGATGTTATTGCTGCACGTCGCGGACTCCTTGCAGAAGATTTTGTTCCAAAGGGAATGTTGCGCGCTTATAACGAGCGTCGTGCATCAGGAGGGGCTCACTAGTCATGTCTGAAAAAACAATCACCGTTACACAGATTCGTTCCAAAATTGGAGCAAAGCCAAAGACCGTGGGCACCTTGCGTGCTCTTGGGCTTGGTCGTATTGGTAACACCAATACCTTGCCTGATCGCCCCGAAATTCGTGGCATGATCGCACGTGTTCCACACCTCATTGAAGTGAAGGAGAACTAAGTCATGCGCGTCGATGAACTCGCTCCGGCCCCAGGGTCAAACAAACGTCGCAAGCGTGTAGCTCGTGGTATCGGTGGTCGCGGCGGTAAAACTGCCGGCCGTGGTACCAAGGGTCAATATGCACGTAACACGGTTGCCCGTGGTTTCGAAGGTGGACAAATGCCTTTGAAGCAACGTGTACCAAAGTTGAAGGGCTTTAATAACCCTTTCCGCGTGGAATATTACGCAGTGAATCTTGATGCTCTGAATGAACTCACCGAAACCGACGTCACCCCGGCAATCATGGTGGCTGGTGGTGCAGCGCATAAAGGCCAAGCAGTGAAAATTCTTGCTCGTGGTCAAATCACACGTGCGGTGAACGTGCACGCTCATGCTGTTTCTAAAGCAGCAGAGGCAGCAATCGTTGCCGCCGGTGGAACTGTCACGATCTTGCCACCGTCGTACAAAGGTGTACGTCCGCCTGCCAAGGGCAACCAATTCACCAACCGTTAAAAGTTTCTTCGTTACCATCTTTCAACAAGGCTTAAAGGAGCGTCCGTGCTGTCGAACCTGAAGAACATCTTCAAGGTCGCTGACCTGCGCAATAAAATCATCTTCACACTTTTTATTGTGACGGTGTACCGATTCGGTGTTGCGCTGCGAGTTCCCGGTGTCGATTCAGGTGCTGTTCGGCAACTGCGTGAAGCGGCCGACTCACAAGGAGCCCTCGGCTTTTTGAACTTGTTCTCGGGTGGTGCTTTTGGGTCGTTCTCGATCTTTGCGTTGGGCATCATGCCTTACATCACTGCCAGCATCATCATGCAAGTGTTGCAAGTTGTTATTCCCAAGCTTGAAGAATGGCAACAAGAAGGTGCCACTGGGCAGCGCAAAATTACACAGTGGACTCGTTATGTAGCCATCGGTATCGCCACCTTGCAAGGTGCGGGTCTCACATTCATTTTCGGACAAGGTCGCGGTTCAGCGTTCTTTGGTGCTGCAACTCAAGCCCCCGATGTTGTTCTGCTCGATCCGTTCATGCCGCGCGCACTCTTGGTGATTCCATCGCTTGTTGCCGGAACCGCATTTCTCATGTGGCTCGGCGAGCTCATTAGCCAACGCGGTATTGGAAACGGAATGTCGATGGTCATTTTTGCTTCCATCGTGAGCGGTTTGCCGTACAGCTACTACTCCATTTTGCAGAGTAAGAAATTCATTGTGTTCGCAATTCTCGTCATTGCTTCAATGGGAATTCTCGCTGCAGTAGTGCGAGTAGAACTAGGACAACGACGCATACCGGTGCAGTTCGCAAAGCGAGTAGTCGGCAGGCGCATGTATGGCGGCCAAAGCACCTACATCCCACTGAAGGTCAACCAAGCTGGTGTAGTTCCCATCATCTTCGCTTCTTCTATTTTGTTGCTCCCTGTTCTCTTTTCGAACATGTTGGGAAGCGCTGAAGGTTGGCGCGGAAGCATTGCCAAATTC